>NZ_JAHXBG010000005.1:300000-555361 GCF_020103725.1 Hyalangium gracile
GACATGTTCATCTTGTAAGCCATGTGTGACGCCTCTCACCTTTTCCCGCGCCGGAGCACCTCCGGCATCCCCTGCCCGAGTGGCTTATACCGCCCCCCGATACGGGCTCGAAGCTAGGAAGCCAATGCGCACCAGGCAACCGCCCAACTGTCCCGTATTCCAAGGGATCACCTCTACCTTCAGAGAACCACCCGGCTCCTTCCGTACAGGGCCCCACCGTCGGTGGCCCCTCGGATGGCCTCCGTCACTGCCAGCGCATCGCGGGCTTCTGCCACGTCGTGCACGCGCACAAAATCCGCGCCTCCCAGCGCAGCCACCGTTGCCACCGAGCCGAGCGTGGCGGCAAGACGCTCGCTCGCTGGCTTGCCCCCGGTGAGCGCGCCCAGGAAGCCCTTGCGGCTGGTACCCACCAGCACCGGCAGCCCCAACACCCGTAGATCACGCAGCCTCCGCAACAGGAAGAGGTTGTGCCCCAGGGTCTTGCCAAAGCCGATCCCTGGATCCACGAGGATGGACTCTCGGGCGATACCAGCGGCCACCGCACGCGCCACCCCCTCCTCGAGGAAGGTGAGGACTTCATCCAGTATGTCCTCGTAGTGAGGCGCCTGCTGCATGGACTGAGGTATGCCCTGGATGTGCATGAGGCAACAGGCCGCCCCAGCCTCGGCGACGACGCGCGGCAGCTCCGCGTCGAAGTGGAAGCCGCTGATGTCGTTGATGAGCACCACCCCCGCCTTCAGCACCTCGCGCGCGACGGCCGCCTTGGTGGTGTCCACCGAGAGCGGCACCGGCGTGCGCGCCCGCAGCCCCTCGAGGACGGGGAGCACCCGGGCCAGCTCCTCCTCGGCGGAGACAGGCTGGGAGCCCGGCCGGGTGGACTCGCCGCCCACGTCCAGCACGTCCGCGCCCGCCTCCGCCAGCCGTAGCCCGTGCGCGATGGCCGCCTCCGCCGACGGGTACCGCCCTCCGTCGGAGAAGCTGTCCGGCGTCACGTTCACCACGCCCATCACATGGGTGCGCGCACCGAAGATGAAGGTGGTGCCACCGAGCGTGAGCGGCGCCGGCGCGGCCACCGAGCCCAGCCCCCGGCTCAGCGCCCCCGCCAGCTCGGCGAGCCGTGGATCGGCCCTCGCCGCGGCGATCAGCCGCTCGAACTGCTCGCGCCGGCCCGTGAGCAGGCCGCTGCCGGGGCGGGTGCGGAGATCTCCCGAGACATAGCCGGGGAACTCCTCTCGCCCGGGCGCGGCGGAGGCCTCGAAGAGGCCCTTGAGGAAGCGGCCCTCCACCTTCGTCAGCCCGGTGAGCAGCAGCTGGTACTGGGGCAGCTTCTCCAGCAGGTACTCGCGGGCGGGCGTGGGCAGCCCCATCCGTTGGAAGGCGAGCTCGAGCGCCTCCGGGTGCTCGGCAACCAGGGGGTGGGCACGGATCATCGCGCGGGCTCCAGGGCAGACGGCGAAAGCAGAAAGGCCCTCCCAGCTCGGAGCGGGGAGGGCCTCGGTTCTACGGGAGCTTCAGGCTCACGCCTTGTTCGGCTCCATCTTGGGGATCGCCTCGAGCGCGTCGAGGATCTTCCGCTTGTCCTTCTTCTCGGTGGACTTGGGCGGGGTGATGACGCGCGGGGGCGGCCGCTCGCGGGTCAGCGTTCCGCCCTGGAGCAGGATGTTCACGTCCTCGGCATCCAGCGTCTCGTACTCCACGAGCGCGTCGGAGATGCGCTGGAGCACTTCCTTGTTCTCCACCAGCAGCCGCTTGCCGTTCTCGTAGCAGCCGATGACGATGCCGCGCACCTCGGCGTCGATCTGCCGCGCGGTGTCCTCGGAGTAGTCCTTCGTGGCGCTGAAGTCGCGGCCGAGGAACACCTCGCCCTCGTTCTTGCCGAACGCCAGGGGCCCCAGCTTCTCGCTCATGCCCCAGCGGCAGACCATCGCGCGAGCCGTCTCCGTGGCGCGCTCGATGTCGTTGGCGGCGCCGCTGGACATCTCTCCGAACATGATCTCCTCGGCGAGCCGACCGCCCATCGCCATGGTGATCTGATCGAGGATCTGCTTCTTGTACCCGTTGACCTTGTCCTCGGTGGGCAGGCTCCAGGTGACGCCCAGGGCCTGGCCACGAGGGATGATCGTCACCTTGTGGAGGGGATCACACCCGGGCAGCAGCTTGGCCAGCAGCGCGTGGCCGGCCTCGTGCACCGCGGTGTTCCGCTTCTCCTTCTCGGTCATGATCATGGACTTGCGCTCGGGGCCCATGAAGACCTTGTCCTTGGCGGCCTCGAAGTCGCTCAGGTCCACGCGCTCCTTGTTCTGCCGCGCGGCCATCAGCGCCGACTCGTTCACCAGGTTCTCCAGGTCCGCGCCCGTCATGCCCGGCGTACCGCGAGCGATGACCTCGAGGTCCACCTCGGGAGCCAGCGGCACGCGCCGCGTGTGCACCTTGAGCACGCCCAGGCGGCCCTTCAGGTCCGGCCGCGGCACCACGATGCGCCGGTCGAAGCGGCCCGGGCGCTGCAGCGCGGGGTCCAGCACGTCCGGACGGTTGGTGGCCGCGATGAGGATGACGCCCTCGTTGGACTCGAAGCCGTCCATCTCCACCAGCAGCTGGTTGAGCGTCTGCTCGCGCTCGTCGTGTCCACCGCCGAGGCCCGCGCCACGGTGACGGCCCACGGCGTCGATCTCGTCGATGAAGATGATGCAGGGGGCGTTCTTCTTGCCCTGCTCGAAGAGGTCGCGCACGCGGCTGGCGCCCACGCCCACGAACATCTCCACGAAGTCCGAGCCGGAGATGGAGAAGAACGGGACGCCGGCCTCACCGGCCACCGCGCGGGCCAGCAGCGTCTTGCCCGTGCCCGGCGAGCCCATCATCAGCACGCCCTTGGGGATGCGGCCGCCCAGCTTGGTGAACTTCTTGGGGTCCTTGAGGAAGGCGACGATCTCCTCCAGCTCCTCCTTGCACTCGTCGGCGCCGGCCACGTCGGCGAACGTCACCTTGTTGTGGCTCTCGTTGAGGAGCTTGGCCTTCGACTTGCCGAAGGTCATCGCCTTGCCGCTGCCGCCCTGCAGCTGGCGCATGAAGAAGATGAAGAACAGGAACAGGAAGACCACCGGCATCCACTGGCCGAGGATGGTCAACCACAGGTTGTTCTGCTCCTCCTTCTCGTACTTCACGTCCACGCCCATGTCCTGCAGCTTCGAGAGCATGGAGGTGTCGGCCACGGGGCCCGTGGTCCGGAACCGCGTCTTGGAGTCCGCGTACTCGCCCGAGTACACGTTGCCCTTGATGGAGATCGCCCTGACCTCCTTCTTCTCGACCTTCGCCAGCAACTGGGTGAACGCGGGCTCGTCCACCTGCTCGTTGCCCTGTGAGAAGAAGTTATAGAAGGCCACGAACAGGACGATCAGGATCACCCAGAGGCCGATGGTCTTGTAAGTCGAACGCACGTGTCTGCTGCCCTTTCGATGCTCGGCGGATGCGGGCCATGCCGGAAAACGCCCAGATATTTCAACTGTTTGGGCCGAGGCGTGGCGAATCGCCCAACTTCGGACCGTATCAGCAACAGCAAAAAGCCCTCAACTATTTAGGGGTTCGTGGCCCTTCTCCATCCGCCCCATGACCACTCTATAACGAACCGCTGCCCCTGTTGCTCGGACTGGGGGGAATCGCCCACAGGCTCGGCCCGGCAACGGCTGCCCCCGCCTCCGGTGGAGTCCAGAGCCCCGGAACCCAGAGCACCTGCCCTTCCGCGTCCGTCACCACCGGCTGGAGATCTCGACGCTCGGCGGGCACGCGAAGGTCCACGAAGACGTCCTGGAGCTTTCGCGAACCGCGAGGCCCTCGGATCCGATCCCCTGGATTTCGCGTCCGCACGGTGAGCGGCCAGCGGGTCTGCGCCGGCAGGGCCAGGTGAAGCGCACCCGGCGTGGCCTGTGAGCCACCCAAGCGGAAGCTCCACCCCGTTCCTTCCAGCACGCCCGTGGTGCCCTCTCCTTCCAAGGAGAGCGAGCCGCGCACGGCGGCGCGCGGGCGGACACAGCGCACGAGCCCACCTGAAGACCGGAGCTGGAGCCCGCGGCTCAAGGTGGCGGAGCCTCCGCGCTCCACCGCTTCGCTCGCCCGTCGGAGGGTCGCGTCATCCACGGCGACGCCCTCCTGGACGAGCAGGCGCGCGAGCACGCGCCGTCGCAGCGGAGGCTCGAGCGCGCGGAGCCCCACCGCGTCCAGCGCCCCTCCTTCGAGCAGCAGCCGCTGCCAGGCGCTCTCCGCCATGCCGTCCAGCAGGGCCTCGTCCTCGGCCGCCAGTCGGGCGAAGGAGGCCAGGCGCTCCACCACCGGGAAGCCCGCCGCCCGAGTGAGCGTCGGGAGCACCTCCTGACGGATGCGCGTCCGGAAGAGGCGGACATCGGCATTCATCGGATCCGTCACGAAGCCCGTGCCCTGCTCCTGGAGGAAGGCCTCGATCTGCTCGCGCGTGAGCTCCAGCAGCGGGCGGACGAACGTGCCCCGCCTCGGCAGGATGCCCGCCGCGCCTCGCAGGGCGGTGCCTCGGGCCAGCCGCATCAGCAGCGTCTCCGCCTGATCATTCGCCGTGTGCGCGGTGGCCACCGCCATCAGCCCACGCTCGGAGCGGAGCTCCTCCAGCGCCTCGTACCGCGCCTGACGCGCACGCACCTCCATGCTCGTGCCGGGTCGCAGGTGGAGCTGGCGCACATGGCACGGGAGCGAGTGGAGGGCCGCCAGCCGCTCGACCGCTCGCACCTCGTCCGCCGCCTCGGGGCGCAGCCCGTGGTCCAGCGTGGCCACCTCCACCGAGAGCCCCAGCTGCGCTCGCACGAGCGCCGTGCCCACCAGCAGTGCGCTCGAGTCCGCGCCCCCCGAGACAGCCAGCAGCACCGAGCGGCCTGCCAGCCCGAAGTGCCGGTAGGCCGCCACGAGTGTCGAGGTGATCAAGTGTGTCGTGAGCCCGGTGCGCGGCATCGAACAGAAGGGGGAATGGTTTTTCCAGCGGCCGCGTTAACCCAAGAGCCGTCGGTTGAACGCGCTGGGGGTGGTTCTTATGATCCCCATGGAAGAGATGGGGGCGGAATGGGCGGGGTGGTAGACGGTGTTGGAAGTAAGCTGATTTTCAAGATTTCTCGGCGTTGGGCCTAGGGGTCCCCCCCCTCCCCCTCTGGGCCCACGGGACCGCTAGGATTCGTACCTGGCGGTCCCTCTTTCCGGAGCGCCCCGGGCCTCTGTCTCTGAGGCCCGGGGCGTTTCCCTTTTCGGGGCCTGGATCCGCCCCTTCGTCGAGCCCTGGAGCCACCGCTCGGGCCACGACTCACACCGGTTCCCCTGCTTTCACGGATTCCATGCACCCGAGATGCTTCCACACGGAGCAGAAATGGTCCGGCATGTCACACCTATCGCTTATCGAGAGGAATGACTGAAACCGTTGACCGGCTAGGGCGTCTGTCGGATAACCCCGCCGGTGTGTCTCAGGTCGTCACCTCGCATCCGCTCCGGAGACTCGGTATGGCAGGCACCGACAAGCGCAAGCAATCCCTGTACTTCCCCGAAGAGATGTTGAAGGAGATCCAGGAGGAGGCGAACCGACAGGACCGCTCTCTGTCGTGGGTCGTTCAGCAGGCATGGAAGATCGCCCGCGAGCGCATCAAGGCGTTCCCGGCCGTCAATGACGTCACCGGCGACGAGCGCCAGGATCCTCGTGAGGAGTAGGTAAACGCATGTCCTCCACTGATCATCGCAAGCAAAGTCTCTACTTCCCCGAGGACATGCTCGAGGAGATCCAGCGCGAGGCGACTCGCCAGGATCGCTCCCTCTCCTGGATCGTCCAGCAGGCCTGGAAGGTGGCCCGCTCGGACATCCGCAAGATGCCCTCGGTCAACGACGTGCTCACCCCGACGCCCAAGCCGGCGCCGGTGGCAGCCGTGGCGGCCCCGCCGCCCGCGACCGACGGCGAGCCCAAGCCTTAGGTGGGTTCGACCTGCCCGGCCCTCAGCGTGAGGGCCGGGTGGGCTGCGCGCAGTTCTCGAAGATGATGCGCTGCGCCTCACGCAGGGGCCGCGCCTCGGTCGCGTACGACGTGCGCATGTACCCAGCCACGATGTTGGAGTCCACGCCCCCGAGCTTGCGGGACTGGGCCGGGTTGCGCGCGGGATCCTTGCCGGCATTGCCGAAGATGGCGCCGTAGCCGTCTCCTCCGTTGATGAGGAAGCTGGGCATGGCCACCCGGTACTGCCGGGAGGCATCCGTGCGCGGCGGCAGCACCACGGGATTGCCGCCAATCGTGAGCGCCCTCACCCGCTGACCGCGGGGGTACTCGCAGTCCACGCGCAGGGTGGTGCTCTCGGAGACGTGGAGGAAGCCACCGCTGGGCGAGGTGATGGGCTGCCCGGCGGGGACGAGCTCTCCCGCCGAGCGCTCGAACATGTCCACGACTTCCTTCTCGGTGAGGTTGACCGTCACCACCTGGTTCTCGAAGAGGAACACCTCGTGGAGGACGCCGTCCGTGAGCGCGCCCTTGGGGAGCATGGTGCGGTTGATGCACAGGCCCTCGGCGCGAATGGAGCCGCCGTTGACGATGCCCAGCTGCGCGGGGGCCGCCGAGTCGTCCTCGGCGTGCTGGTAGGAGTCCGCGGCGAGCTGGCCCAGGGCGTTGTTGTCGTGCCGGGCGAAGGGCTTGTCGATGTAGACGTCCTCGCCCAGGAAGCCGAGCACGGCGTCCGGGTCGTCCACCAGCGGCTGGCAGGGATCGTTGTAGGCCAGGCAGCCCAGGCCTGGGGCGAGCATGGCGGCCACGAGGGCGGTGAGCAGCGGGCGGTTCATCAGTAGCGGCCCCGGACGGTGAGGTAGACGGACTGGCCCTCGCGCGGCAGCAGCCCCGGGACGCGGTCCGGGCGGGGCACGTCGTCGCGCAAGTCATGGTCGAAGAGGTTCTGCGCCACCAGCGACACCTCGAAGTGGTCGAGGATGGGCTCGGTGCGCAGCTGCGCGGTGATGAGGCTGTAGGCGGGGATCTGGTAGCGGCGGATCAGCTCCAGCACGGAGCGGGTGTCGTTGCGGCGCTCGGCGCCGGCGCGCACCACCACGTCGAAGTTCACCCAGTCGCCAATCGGCATGGACATGCCGGCGTTGAAGCGGGCCTGCGGGGTGTCGGTGAGCAGGCGCGACTGCGAGGGCAGCTCCAGGTCCTCGGCGCGGAAGAAGGTGGCGTTGACCCAGGCGTTGGCGCGCTTGGAGGCCTCGAGGCGGGCCTCGGCCTCCACGCCGAAGACGCGCACGCCCAGCTCGCGGTTGCGCAGCGGGATGATGTTGCCGGAGGTGTCCACCGGGATGATGGGCGAGCGGAAGCGCTCGTAGAAGGCGTTGCCTCGCAGGCGCACGCGCGAGTCTCCGGCGGCCTGGATGAGGTCCACGCCCAGCTCCACGGTGTCCACGGTGGCCGGGCGCAGCAGCGGGTTTCCCTCGAAGCGGCCCTGGTTGTAGTTGGTGTCCGGGATGCTCTCGACCAGCTCCTGCAGCGTGGGCGGGCGGAAGGCTCGGCCGTACAGGGCCTTGAGCACGAACGAGTCCGTGGCGGCGAAGACGAGGCCCACGCGCGGGTTGATGCTGGGCACCAGGCGGGTGCCGTCGATGGCGCCCGCGTCGTCCGCGGTGGGCAGCTGGGTGACGTCCGCGCGCACCCCGAAGGTGAGCGTCAGCGGGCTGATGACCGTCCACTGGTCCTGCACGAAGAGGCCCAGCGTCATGCGCCGGGTGGCGGCGCCATCGGCGATGTCCTTCACGTTCATCAGGCCCTCGGGCGTGGTGAGCGTGGGCCGGACGCGATCTTCGAGGGTGTAGTTGGTCTTGTACTCGTAGCTGGCGAGCATCTGCAGCTCGGCCACCAGGCCCGCGGAGAGGCGGTTGGCGCTGCCCAGGACCATGTCCGAGTCCACGCCCAGCCCCAGGGTGCGTACGTTGACGTGCGTCTGCTCCTGCAGGCCCAGCGGGAAGAGCTGATCGGCCGCGTCGCCCGTGCGGAAGTTGTCCGGGGTGAGCTGGAACAGGCGGTTGCTGACCTGCTGATCGCCGTAGCCGCGCACGCGCAGCTGGATGCCCTCGGCCACCGTGCGCTCGTACTCGACATCCAGCAGGGCCACCGTCCAGCTCAGGTCCGAGTCCGGCCCCACCGTGTCGAACAGG
Source organism: Hyalangium gracile (assembly GCF_020103725.1). Lineage (NCBI taxonomy): Bacteria > Pseudomonadati > Myxococcota > Myxococcia > Myxococcales > Archangiaceae > Hyalangium > Hyalangium gracile. Next base: position 308,179 of record NZ_JAHXBG010000005.1, read on the forward strand.
CCCATGAGGGCGGTGCGGTCCTCGGTGAGGAAGCGCAGGGAGCTGGTCAACCGCCCCGCGTCCCCGAAGTCATAGGAGAGGCCCAGGCCCAGGTTGAAGAGCAGGCGCTCGTCATGCGTCTTGCCGGCGGGCTCGTTGGCCTGGCGCAGCCGCTGGGTGATCGTGTCCTCGTTCAGCGCATCCGTCTCGATGGGAGCGGAGTCACCGGACTGGCCCCAGACGTCGAGATCTCCGAAGAGGCGCAGCTCCCCGGCCGTGGCCGCCGCCGAGGCGTGGGCATCCAGCGTGGGAGCGAACGTCCCCTCCTCCCGGTCGGGGAAGCCGCCTCCGGAGACGGCGACGCGCACGCCCTCGCTGCGATCGGTGACGAGGTTGACCACTCCCAGGAAGGCACCCGCGCCGTACAGGGCGGAGCCCGGGCCGCGGATGACCTCGATGCGATCGAGGTTCTCCACCGGGAGGTTCATCAGCGCCCGACCGTCGAAGAAGTTGTTGAGCCGGTGCCCGTTGAGCAGGAAGAGCACCTCCGCGTCGTTGCGCAGCCCGCGGATGCCGACGCGGTAGAAGCCCTGGACATCCCGGCTCACCGAGAGCCCGGGCACCACGTCGAGCACGTCCGCCACCGTGCGCGCACCGAGCGCCTTGATCTGATCCCGCCCGAAGGCCGCCGCGATGGCGGGCACCCGGGTGACCGTCTCCGTGTGGCGCGTGGCGAGCGCGAGCGTGTCCTCGGCGCTGTAGAGGGCCAGATCCTCCTCCAGCTCCGAGCGAGCCCCGGACTTCGTGCCGCCCTGGGCGGCGGGAGGGTTCGTCGTGATCGGCTCCAGCGGCTCCAGCGCAGGGCGCGAGGCCGAGGCAGCAGGGGCAGGCGCGGGAGCGGGTGCGGCGGAGGCCGCTGGCGCGGTGGACGGCGCGGGCTTGGGCGTGGGAGCCGGCGTGGACTTGCGCCCGTTGCCGCTGGGGCTCGGCGAGGGGCTGGCGCGAGGAGGCGGCGCGGGGGTGGGCTCCTCCGTGGGGGCCTCGGCGGCGAGCGCGGCCAGGGCATCGTCGGACAGCGCCGTCTGTGCCTTCTTCGGGGGAGGCGGAGGCGCCTCGAGCTCATCGTCCTCCTCCGGCTCCTTCTTCCGGGGGCTGCCCTTCGCGGGCGGCGCAGGCGGCTCCTCGGGCTCCGCGACAGCCAGCTTGGGGCGAGGAATCTCTCCAGGGACGATGACGCGCGCGGGCCGGCTCGACGACTGGAACACGGAGACGCGCTCGCCGCTCTTGAGGATCCCTTCGATGTAGTACTCGACACCCGGCGGGATCATGTGCTCGGCGGGGATGGTGCCTCGGTACAGATCGCCGTACTGCCGCTCCAGCGGGGTCTCCACATACGGCTCGCCCGGGCCCCGGTAGCGAACGATGACCTCCGAGACCTCGTTGGCGTCGTCGACCAGGGTCCCTTCGAGCCGGAGCGGCCGATTCGCCTCGGCCTTCGCGGGTGCGGAGTGCAACAGCACCGCCTGCTCCTCGGCGCGGGCGGGCAGCGCCGCGAGGAGCACGAGGGTGAGCAGCGTCGTTCGTGCGAGAGCGGTCTTCAAGAGCACGAGGATGGTCCTTTGCCACTCCCTTGGAAGTCAAGGAAGGGGCGTCCGGTGGGGGCCGCCGTTTTTTTGCCGGGTGGGGAGGCGCATGCGACCTTGATCACCGCCTTCCCACCCATGCGCGCGTCGCTAGCCCTCCACCTCGCTCTCTTTCGTCGGCAGAAGGCACAGATTGCCCGTGCCGTCGATGGCCAGACCTCCGCCTTCCGTGCCTACGAGGCCCGGTACCGGCGGAGGACGACCGGCTACCGCGTCGCGCTGCCCCTGTCCGCGGTGCACCAGCGCGTGCGAGCCGCCGACGTGGTGTACGTGGGCGACTACCACACCCTGCCGCTGGCCCAGGAGACGTACCTGGGCCTGGTGGAGCGGGCCCTGGAGTCGGGGCGCCGCGTCGTCCTCGCGCTCGAGTGCGTGGAGGGACGGCACCAGGCCTCCCTGGACGCCTACCTGACGGGCCGCCTGCCCGAGCGCGCCCTGTTGGAGCGGCTCGGCCGGGCTCCGGGACCGGGGCTCGATGGCTGGTCGGGCTTCCGTCCCCTGCTCGCCTTCGCCCGACGCCACCGCCTGGAGGTGGTGGGCATCGATCGTCGGGCGCAGGGTAAGCGCTCGCTCGAGCTCCGGGACGCCTATGCGGCGGAGCGCATCGCCCGGGCGGCGCGAGCGGAGGATCGGCCGCAGGTGATGGTCCTGGTGGGCCAGTACCACGTGGCACCTTGCCACCTGCCCGAGCAGGTGGAGCGGGCGCTCGGAGAGTCGCACGCACGGCGCAGCCTGGTGGTGTACCAGAACTGCGAGGGCGTCTACTGGCGGCTGGCCCGCGAGGGTCGCGCCGGAGCGGTGGAGGCGGTGGAGCTGGCGGATGGCTCGGTCTGCCTGCTCAACGCCTCGCCGGTGGTGTGCCAGCAGAGCTTCCTGGATTACCTGGAGGCCGAGGCCGGGGACTCGCTGCTGCGAGATCGCAGCGCGGCGGACAGGTTCCGGGAGATGGCGAGCCTGATCGCGCGGCTCGCGGGCGTGCAGGTGGGCCGAGCGCTGGACGAGGTGGAGGTGGCGACGGCGGCGGACGGGGATGTCCTGGCGCGCATCCAGCAGCGCGGACGCTTCACGCAGGTGGAGCTGGCGCAGCTGCGGCGGCACATCCTGTCGAGGGAGAGCAGCTACATCCCCCGAGCGCGGATGGCCTACCTGGCGTCACTGTCGTTGAACCACGCGGCGGAGGAGGCGGCGCACTTCGTGCGGCACTGCGCGGTGGGAGACGCGATGGAGGTGCCGCGGCGGGCATCGGACGCGTTCTACGCGCGGTGCATGGAGGAGGCGCTGGGCTTCTTCGGCTCGAAGCTGGTGAACCCGCGGCGGGGCTGCGCGGGGCTGGCGGAGTGGGCGCGGCGGGTGGCGCGGATGCGCGGCGTGGAGCGGCAGATCGCGGCCTTCGTGCTGGCGCACAAGGCGGCGGAGGTGGAGGGCCCGGACGAGGCGGTGAAGCTGCTGCCGCTGCGAAGGGATCGGCTCTTCCACGGCGTGAGCCATGCGCTGGGGTACCTGCTGGGAGACGCGCTGTACCAGGCCTTCGACACGGGCCGGGTGGAGAAGGCGGACATCCGCGCCCTCTTCCGAGATCCGCTGCCGGACCCGCGGAGCACCTACTTCCACTGGGTGCAGCGGCTGGGCTGAGCCTCGGCGGTACAGTGTGAGCCGCCACGCAGTGGCTCAGCGAGCCGACTTCGCGCGGGCGCTCCCTTTCTTGCGCGCCGCGCTCTTCTTCGTCGTCACGGCACGCCTGGTGGGCGCGCTCTTCTTCGGCGCAGCAGCCTTCTTCGGCGCCGCGGCCTTCTTCGCGGCCGGAGCCTTCGTGCGCGCCGGGGCCACCTTGGCAGCGGACGCCGCGCCGCTGGCGATCTGGTCCACGAGCTTCTTCGGGGCCACGGCGCGGTAGCTCTCGTCGACCCACTGGCGCAGCATCTCCATGGGGGGCTGCTCGCCCTTGGGGAAGCTGGCCGACACCCAGCCGCTCTTGCCCAGGCCGTACCCGGTGGGCGTGGCGAACGGCAGCATCAGGGCGGCGGCGTTGGAGTGAGGCAGCTTGACGGAGAGCCCGAGGCCTCCCTGCTCGTGTCCCATGAAGAGGAAGGCCTTGCCCTTCACCTTGAGGGCGCGGTGGCCCCACGGGAAGTCCTCGTGGGCACCGGGGAAGCCGAGCGCGAAGTCACGCAGGGCCAGCTCGTGCGGATTGTCCAGGCTCATGGACTCAGACATGGGGCTCCTCGGATCGAGCGACTTGGGGCGTGAGCCTATCTAGCGGGATTCTCCGCGTCGGGCGAGCCCCCACGGACGATCTGGAACCGCAGGGACTGGGAGCGCAGGGACTCCGAGTCTCGATGACCCAGGACGTTGGGCACGTACCAGAAGGCACCTTCCGCGGTGAGGGCCCAGAGCTGGTACTCGCCCACGGGGATGGCGGCGAGCGGCGTCAGCACCTGTCCCCCATCCGTGCCCACCGAGACCGCCTGGGCCTGCGGGACGACGAAGAGCTGGACGCTCGCCGCGGCGGCCTCGCGTGTCACATCGCCCTGGAGGACGGCGACGAAGGGCAGCGGGTTGAGGACGAGGGGCACGATGATGGAAGAGCCCCCGCCGTCCTCCGCGCCTGTCTGCCCCGGCCGAGGCACGAAGCGCAGGAAGAACTGGGGGAACAGCTCGGGGAGCCCGTCTCCGTTCAGATCGTCCGCGTTCCCATCCCCGTCGCTGTCCAGCAGGTGGACGAAGAAGCGTATCTCCTCGCCGCGCAGCAGGCCCAGGCCATCGGCCTCCACGGTGAGCGAGGTGAGTGCCAGCGGCGAGTCCGGCACCGACACCACGCCGCCATCGGTCCCCTCCCCTGTCACCCGGAAGGCTGGGGGCCCGTGGCGCATCCGACGCGTCAGCGCGAGCTCCTGCTCCACGCGGCCCGACACCGGAACGTCCAGAGCCACCGCCGCCTCGGGGCGCCAGTCTCCGGCACCGGGCTGGGCGAGCACGTCCACAGAGAGGTCCACGTCCCCATTCGCGTCCAGGAAGCCCCACAGCCGATAGGGACCGGGGAGAACCTCCGCGAACAGATAGCGGGAATCTCCCGAAGCCCACCGCAGCTCGGGAACAGCCGTGACATGGCGGGGAGCGGCCGGTCCGTTGGGAGGCTCCTCACCAGGGGCGAAGAGGAAGACGTAGGCATCGCCTCGAAGGGCGGTGGGCCCCTGTACCTGCCCCTCGACACGGCCGGAGGGCTTCCCGGGACCGGCCTGCTCCGGGCATCCGCTGAGCACCAGCAGACAGGCCAAGAGGAGGAGACGCGAGGAGTTCACGAGCACCCCCGTACTCTACTCCCGCCGGGAGCGCTCTCCGGTCCGACGAGCTCGATCCCCTCGCCTACGTGTACACCACGCAGCCGCGCTGCTCGAGCCGCTGGAACCACCCCGGAACGGACGCCAGCTTGTTCCACCGCAGGTCGAGCTTCTCCAGGTTCGGGAGCTCGCCGATGCTCGCGGGGAGCGTGCGCAGCTGATTGCCCCGCAGATCGAGGAACGTCAGGCTCCTCAGCTGGCCTATCGACGCGGGCAGCGTGCTCAGCCGGTTGTTCCTCAAGTCGAGCTCCACCAGCCGTCCGAGGCCGCCCAGGGAGTCAGGGAGCGACGTCAGCTGGTTGTTCTCCAGGCTGAGCTTCCGGAGGCGCGTCAGCTGCCCCATGGACTCCGGCAGCGTGACCAGCGCGTTCTTCTTCAGATGGAGCTCCAGGAGGTTCTCCAGCCTGCCCAGCGAGGCCGGGAGCGCCTTCAGTCGGTTGTTGTACAGGCGCAGCTCGATGAGCGCACGCATCTCTCCCAGGCTCTCGGGGAGCGCCTCCAGCCGGTTGTCCGTGGCGTTGAGGTACTTCAATGCCTTCAGGTTCCCGAGCGACGCAGGGAGCTCCGTCAGCTGGTTGTCGCTCAGGTAGAGGTAGCCCGAGAGCCCCGTGAGCCTGCCAATCTCCTCGGGGACCGCGGCCAGCGCGTTGTGCCCCAGATCCAGCATCCGCAGCTTCGTCAGCGCTCCGATGCTCGCGGACAGGGAGCCGATGCGGTTCTCCCCGAGGTCCAGCGTCTCGAGCCCCGTCAGCTGCCACAGCGACTCAGGCACCGACGTCAGGAGGTTCTTCCCCAGCCTCAGGTCCTCGAGCCAGCGCATCCGGCCCAGGAACTCTGGGATGGCCTCCAGGCGATTGCGGCGCGCATCCAGCCGCTTCAGGCCCTTCAACCGCTCCAGGGTGCTCGGGAGGGAGGTCAGCTGCGTGCCATCCGCGAAGAGCTGCTCGAGAGTCCCCAGCTCGCCCAGCCACTCTGGGAGCACCCCGAGCGGGTTGTCGTCGAGCAGGAGCTGTCTGAGCTGCGTCTGTTGCCTCAGGCTCTCCGGGAGAGCACCGAGCCCCTGTCCCGTCAGATCGAGAACGCTCATGGGGAAGGCCTACCTCGCAGAGGGTTTCACGGCGCGCGTCGCGCAGAGGCTCGGCATGTACTCGGCGAGCTTGTCTCCCTCGATGTGCTTGTCCTCGTAGAAGCCCGCCAGCAGGAAGCCCGCGTCGAGCTGCCCGCCGATCTGGTCCTCCAGCGAGTGCGCCACGCACAGGGGCTCGCCCTTGTCCGTGTAACGTCGCCGCTCCTCGTCCGTGAGGCTCGTGAAGTCCGAGTAGGGCATCCGGTACTTGAGGCGCAGCACCCCCTCCCCCTCCAGCTCCGGATCGAACAGGAACATGATCGGGTTGCAGAACCCGGACAGCAGCACTCCTCCGGGACGCAGCACGCGGTAGGCCTCGCGCCAGACGCGCCGCACGTCCTCCACGAAGCAGTTGGAGCACGGGTGGAAGATCAGATCGAAGCTCGCGTCCGGGAAGACGGACAGATCCCTCATGTCCCCCTCGACGAGCCGGATGTCCAGGCCCTCCCGCTCCGCCACCATCCGGTCCTGCCCGAGCTGGGCCGGCGAGTTGTCGAAGATCGTCACCCGAGCCCCCGCCGCCGCCAGCACTGGCCCCTGCTGCCCGCCCGCGCTCGCCAGGCCCAGCACCTCCTGGCCCTTCAGCGCTCCGAACCACTCGCGAGGCACTGGCTTGCGCGGCGTCAGCACCACGCTCCACTCCCCTCGACGCGCGGCGGCGATGACCTCCGGGCCCACCGGCCGCGTCCACATGTTCCCCCTGGCCACCTCGCCGTTCCAGGCCTCGCGGTTGTACGCGCGTACGTCGACCTCAGTCGTCATGAAGCACCCTGCCTTCCATGCCACCAGCCACGGTGACGACCTCGCCCGTCACATGGCCTGAGATCCGATCGGACGCGAGCGTCACGATGACTCGCGCCACATCCTCGGGCTGCCCCACCTTGCGCAGCGCCATCGTCCGCGTCACGCGCGCGAGGAACGCCGGGTCCTGGAGCTTCGCCCGGTTGCGGTCCACCTCCGTCCACCCCGGGCACACCACGTTCACCCGAGCCATCGGAGCAATGCGCCCCAGCTCATTCTTCAGGCTCCTCAGGAAGCCGCTCGCCAGCGCCCCCTTGGCGGCCGCGTAGTCCGAGTGTCCCGCCTCACCGAAGAGCCCCGCCGTGGAGCTGACCAGCACCAGGCTGCCCGTCCCGGTCGTCTCCACATGCCGCAGGAAGGCCCGGCACGAGAGGAACACGCTGTCCAGGTTCTCCGCGAGCGTCCGGCGCCACCGCTCCAGGGACATCCGCCACACCGGCTCGTCCGGCGGCGGCCAGTGCCCCGCGTTGGCCACCAGCACGTCCAACCGCCCGAGCGCCTTCACCGCCTCGGGGATGAGCGCGTCCACCTCGGCCTCGGCCGTGAGGTCCGCGCGCAGCGCCACACCGCCCACCTCGGCGGCCAGCGCCCGTGCCGGCTCCTCCTTCGTCCGGTAGTGCACCGCCACCCGCGCGCCCTCCTCCGCGAACGCGCGCACCGTGGCGCTGCCAATCCCTCCCGCGCCCCCCGTCACCAGAATGCCCTGGCCCTTCAGTCCTGTATCCATGAGCGCGCGAGGATAACGTCTTCCCTCGCGGCGACGGGCACCATCCTTACGTCAGGCGCAGGATCTTCCTCGCCTCCTGCGGCGTGGCCAGCGTGCGGCCCTTGGCCTTGGCCAGCTTCGCGGCCTCGGCCACGAGCTCCCAGTTGCCCTTGGCCAGCACGCCCTTGGACACGTAGATGTTGTCCTCGAGCCCGACCCGGGCATTGCCGCCACGCTCCGCCGCATGCGCCACGAACGGGAGCTGGTGCCGCCCCACGCCCGCCACCGTCCACGTGCTCCCCTCCGGCAGCGACTTGATCATGAACTCCAGCGCGTCCACCCGCGCCGTCAGCGCCCCCGGCACTCCCAGCACGAAGTCATAGTGCGCCGGCAGATCGACCAGCCCCTCCTTCGCGAGGATGCTGGCCTCGTCGATCATCCCCACGTCGAAGCACTCGATCTCCGGCTTGAGGCCCAGGGCCCGGATGCGCCTGGCGATGTCTCGCACCAGCGGGCGCGGATTCCAGAACACGTCCTGGCCGAAGTTCACCGTGCCCGTCGTCAGCGTGGCCATGTCCGGGCGATCCTCGCCCGTGAGCGTCAGGGGCCCGCAGCGCTCGTCCACCGTCATGCCCACCGCGCCGCCGGTGGACGTCTGGATGAGGACGTCCGTGCGCTTGCGGATGGCCCGGATGGCCGCCCGGAACAGCTCCGCGTCCTGGGACGGCTTGCCGTCCGCCGTGCGCACGTGCAGGTGCACCATCGCCGCGCCGGCCTCGCGGCACTTCACCGCGTCCTCGGCGATCTCCTCGGCGGTGATGGGCAGGTACGGCGTCTGCTCGCGGGTCGTCTCCGCGCCGACCATCGCGGCCGTGATGACCATGGGCGTGCTCATGACAGTCCCCTTTCTGGGTTACCGCTGGATGCGCTGCTTGTCCTTGGGGACGACGCAGGTGCCCGAAGCTCGGCACACCACCACCGGCTCGGACAAGAGGTCCGCCGCCGAATCGTTCACGTCCGTGCGCGGGCGGATCACCTTCCGGGCCTCGAAGCGCATCTTGCGCGACGTGTTGCCGACACTGACGATCTCCCCCTCCGCCTCGATGAAGTCCCCCGCGTACACCGGCGCCAGGAACTCCACCGAGTCATACGCGCGGAACAGCCCCTCGTCTCCGTCGTGCCGCACGCACAGCTCGGTGGCCACGTCGCCGAACAGCCCGAGCATCCGCGCCCCGTCCACCAGGTTGCCGCCGTAGTGCGCGTCATGGCTGCTCATGCGCAGCCGGATGATGGCCTTGGTGCTCACTTCGGTTCCCCCTGGTAGTGCGCGTTGGGATCTTCCCTGCCCATCTTCTTCAGCAGCGCGTGGACGATGAAGTTGGCCACGTCCGAGGGCTTGGTCCCCGGCCCGAAGCCCGCGTCGAAGCCCAGCTCCAGCGCCAGCTTGTGGTCCACGCGCGGCCCGCCCAACAGCAGGATCGTCTTGCCGTGGATGCCCTTGGCCTTGGCCGCCTCGATGAACTGGCGCGAGTTGTCCTTGTGCACGTCTCGCTGCGTGACGACCTGGCTGACCAGGATGGCGTCCGCGTTCTTCGCCATGGCCTTGGCGATCAGATCGTCGTTGGGCACCTGGCTGCCCAGGTTGTACGCCTCGAACCACGGGTAGCGCTCCAGGCCGTAGTCGCCCGCGTAGCCCTTCATGTTGAGGATGGCGTCGATGCCCACCGTGTGCGTGTCCGTGCCCGTGCACGCGCCGAACACGACGATGCGCCGCGCCACCTTCTCCTGGATGAAGGTGTTGAGATCGTCGAACCCCATCTTCTTGATGACCACCTCGGGGACGTCGATCTCGGCGTAGTCGATGTACATGCCCGAGCGGGCGTAGACGATGAAGAAGGTGTAGTTGTCCGCGGCGCGCTCGGCGGCGGCCACCTTCACGTCGGAGAAGCCCATCTTCTTCACGAACTGGGCGGCGGCCTCCTTGGCCTTCTCCGACAGAGGCACCGGGAGCGTGAACGAGAGCTGCACCACCCCGTCGTCCCGGCGATCGCCGTAGGGGCGGATGATCTGCTTGGTCGGCTTCACCATGAGGCTACTTCCCCTTCGCGTACGAGACGCTCTGGGTGATCTTCTTCAGCACCGGCTCGAGCTCGTCCTTCTTCTTGTCGTCGCTGGAGAAGATGATGGACCACGTCGTCTTGCCGCTACACCCGATGTAGGTGACGGAGCGGACCTTGTTCGCGCCATCCTCGGTGGCGTTGTCCACGTTGACGCGCCGGGCGGCGGGGTTCTTGGCCAGCCTCAGCTTCTCCCAGCCCTCGGCGCCCATGGCGGCCATCATCTTGTCCAGGCACACCTGGGCCTTCATCCCAGCCGTCTGCACGGCGCCCACGTCCAGCGTGAAGAAGGCCTCGCCAGTGGGCGACCGGAACTTCTCCGTGCCCTCGTGGGTGGAGCGCTCCCAGTCCGCGGGGACCTGCAGCGACAGCGTCTTCACCTGGTACTTCTTCATCTCCGCCGAGCCACCGCTGCTCGCGGCCAGGGCCACGGCCAACACCAGGGAACCAATCATGAGTGCGTACCCTCCAGGATCTCCAGGAACGGATTGAAGTAGTCGGGGCCCTTCTCCAGCACGCCATCCAGCCCCTTGCCGCCCGTCTCCGAGCGCTTCACGTCGCCGAAGCGCCCCTTGCCGATGGCGGCCACCATGCCCTCCTTGTGGCACTCCTCGAGCAGCTCCATGGCCTTGGCGAACACCTCGCGCGCGCGGTTGGCGATCTTCCCGTCCTCGCGCACGGTGAACTCCTCGTCGATGCCCCGAGCGGCGCGGTGGATGTACGCGGCCGACTTCAGCGCCACGTAGCGGTCCGCCAGCAGCGGCGTGTGCATGGCCTCGGTCATCATGCCCAGCAGCTGGATGCCCTGCCGCGTCCACATGGCCACCAGGTTCGCCATCACGTCGTACGCGTGGCTGAAGAAGATGTCCGTCTCCTTGTGCTTGGTGGGCGGCATGTACTTCAGCGGCGCGTCCGGGAAGCAGCGCCGCACCAGCATGGCCTGGGACAGCTCCAGCAGCAGCGTGTCCTGGCGGTACGGATCGATCTCGTACGAGTGGCCGATGCCCAGCTGCCAGTCCTTCAGGCCCGCGCGCTTGGCGAAGCACTCGTTGATGAACTGGCTGGCGATGACGGTGTGGGCCGCGTCATAGGCGTCCGCGGTGGTGATGTAGTTGTCCTCGCCGGTGTTGATGATGATGCCGGCCAGGGCGCAGATGCGGCGGCTGAAGTACTGATCGATGAACGTGCGCCGCATGTTGATGTCGCGGAAGAGGATGCCGTACATCGCGTCGTTGAGGAGCATGTCCAGCTTCTCGTACGCCGCGCAGAAGGCGATCTCGGACATGGCCAGTCCGGACGAGTAGTTGGTGAGCTGGATGTAGCGCTTGAGCTTCTTGCTCTCCTCGTCCAGGGCCTCGCGCATGATGCGGAAGTTCTCCTGGGTGGCGTAGGTGCCGCCGTAGCCCTCGGTGGTAGCGCCGTGGGGCACGTAGTCCAGCAGCGACTGGGCGGTGGAGCGGATGACGGCGATGACGTCCGCTCCGGCCTGGGCCGCCGCGCGCGCCTGGTCCACGTCGTCATAGATGTTGCCGGTGGCGACGATGACGTACTTGTGCGGCGGCGGAGACATGGGGAACTGCTGGCGCAGCTCGTTGCGCTGGGCGATGCGCGCCTTGAGATCCTCGAGCGCGGCGCGAGCCTCGGAGCGCACCTCGGCGCGCAGGTTCTGCTCCTGCTCGGGCGGCAGCGGGCCCAGCTTCTCGGTGGGCAGCGCGGTGAGGCGCTCCACGGCCTCCAGCGGGCTCTTGGCGCCCAGCTGCAGCGCGCGCCCGTACCAGTAGGCGGCCCCGCGGTTGAGCACCCCTGCGGCCTTCAGCTTGTCCACCATCAGGTTGGCCAGCGGCACCCCGCGCGCTCCCGCGCCCGAGATGCCGAAGAAGCGCAGCACCGTGCGCTCGATGGACACCGTGGTGTTGCGGCGGATGAGATCGAAGATCGGGTTGACGATCTCCTCGGCCAGCTTGCGCGCGTGCGCAATCTGCTCGTCTTGGATGAACGGTCCCGGCATGCACGTACCCTACATCTAAAGGGTCAGAAATGCTGAACTTTTCTGCCTCGGAGGCGTCGGAAGGATGACGCTTCGCGGCACGCCTCGCCGCCCTTCGCCGGTTCGCTCCCAGGCGAGTACTTCTTGACGGTGCCCGGGCGGGTGGCTCGGATGGCCGCCCATGACCGACCTGCTGCTGACCCGGGCCGAAGCCTCGAAGTACACGCAGACCTCCCGTCACTCGGACGTGCTCGCCTTCGTGGACGAGCTCTGCCGCCGCACGAAGCTCGTCCGGCGGGTGGACTTCGGCCAGAGCGGCGAAGGGCAGCCCCTGGTGGCGCTCATCGTCAGCGACCGCGGCTGCTTCACGCCCGAGCTGGCGCGCAAGCAGAAGAAGGTCATCGTGATGGTGGAGGCGAACATCCACGCCGGCGAGGTGGAGGGCAAGGAGGCCGTGCTGGCGCTCGCCAGGGATCTGACGCTCACCTCGCTGGGCAAGAAGCTCCTGGACAAGCTGTGCCTGGTGCTCATTCCGAACTTCAACCCGGACGGCAACGACCGCATCAGCCCGAACAACCGCAAGCTCGATCTGAAGAACCTCGAGGGCCAGGTGAACCCCGAGGGCGGCGTGGGCATGCGCTACACGGGCGAGGGGTGGAACCTCAACCGCGACAGCATGAAGCAGGAGGCCCCCGAGACGCGCTGCCTGGCGAAGCTGTACCAGGCGTGGTGGCCGCACGTGTTCATCGACTGCCACACCACCGACGGCAGCATCCACGCCCTCGATCTCACCTACGACACGTCGCACTCGAACGAGCCGCTCTTCTCGGAGCTGCGCGGCTTCAACCGCGAGATGCTGGAGCGCGTGGCGGGCGCGGTGAAGAAGCGCCATGGCTTCGACAGCTTCTGGTACGGCAACTACAAGACGGAGGGCGACCCCACCTCGGGCTGGCACACCTACCCCGCCCTGCCGCGCTTCGGCAGCCACTACCGCGGGCTGCTCGGCCGGCTGGACGTGCTGCTGGAGACCTACAGCTACATCGACTTTCCGCGCCGCTGCGCGGTGACGCGGGCGTGGCTGATCGAGCTGTTCCGCGACGCGGCCAGCAAGGCCAAGACCTACCGCGCCATCACGGAGGCCGAGGAGGAGCGCATCATCGCTCGCGGCGAGTCCCCCGACGTGCAGGCCCTGGTGGGCATCAACTACGGGGTGGCCACGCGCGATGAGAAGGGCGCGCTCGTGTTCGAGTACCCCGCCCACGCGAAGCCGGGCGACGAGGCGCGGATCCCCGCCTTCGACGAGGCGAGCATCTCCGAGCGGCGCTACCCGGGCAAGCGGCGGAAGACCTACCGCATGCCGCACCACCGGACGTTCGTGCCGACACAGGCGGTGAGCACGCCCACGGCGTACCTCGTGCCCGCGGAGCTGGCCTCGCGGCTCGAGGGGCACGGCATCCGCTTCGAGCGCCTCGAGGCTCCCCAGCGCTTCACGGTGGACAGCTACCGCGTGGCGCGGCGCGAGGAGACGTTCAGCCCGGACGTGGCCACCAACGTCCCGCCGCTCGGGGAGGCCGAGGTTCCGCTCAGCCAGAAGCCCAAGCCCGTGCGCTTCGAGACGGTGCTCACGGTGGCGCCCGAGCGCTCCACGCGCGAGTTCCCCGCCGGGACGCTCCATGTCCCCACGGCGCAGCGCACCGGCACGCTGGCCGTGTACCTGTTGGAGCCGCACTCGGATGACGGGCTCACCCGCTGGCAGTTCGTCGACGGGCTCATCACGGTGGGCGAGCTCCACCCGGTGCACCGCGTGGTGAGCCCGGCCCACGCGCCCAGGAAGGCCGAGTAGCTCCGGCTCCTGCGTTCAGAACGAACGCGCGCGCTTCTGGTGTGAACGCGCGCGCAACCGTCCAGGCCTGAGGCGAGCCGTGCCGTACGAGGCACTGCCGCCTCTCTGGCTCGGGCCGCTCCCTCCTGTCGTTCCTCCTGTGCCCAGGCACGGCCATTGCTGAGGCGCGAGGCCGCAGTTCGCCTCCCTCACCCGTGCCAACAACCAGGAAGGACCACCGGATGAAACCATCCCCATGGACGACATCGCGGCCTCAACAGCCCATAGAGAAGTCTGACGCGAAGACAGGCCCCTCGGTGGCCAGGAGCGTGCGAGCACTGCTGCTCGGTGTGCTCGGTGCCTCGCTGCTCGCCGCGTGTGAGCCCTCACCGCTCGACGCCAGCGCCGAGCCCCTGCCAGAGACCACCCGCTCCGCGCAGGAGACGATGGCCCCGCCCATCTCCTCGGGTTTGACCCGCGGCAGGTACCGGATCCAGGTGAAGACTCCCTCGGGGGGCATTGGCACCGTGGCGGCGTGGGCCGCGCACCAGGGCGTGGTCAACGGCGGCAATCCCCTGAAGCTCCACCTGGGCCCCTATGAGAGCTGTGCTCCCAATGACTGTGACTTCATCCTCACCCCCGTCCCAGGAAAGGTGGACACCTTTCGGCTCGAGATCGCCACGCCTCCGGGCGAGCGCGGAGTGGTGGCCGCCTGGGATGCGCACAAGGGCCTGAAGAACGGCGAAACGTCCCTGGTGCTCTTCAAGGGTCCGTCATGGCAGTGCGCGCCCAACGACTGTGAGTTCATCGTGACGCCCGCCCTGGGCAAGCCGACCAACACCTTCAAGATCGAGGTGATGACGCCCTCGGGTCAGCGGGGAGTCGTGGCGGCCTGGGACGCGCACTCCAACCTGCAGGAGGGCCTGAATCCGCTGAAGATCCACACCGGCGGCTACAACACCTGCGCCCCGAATGACTGCGACTTCATCGTGACGCCGATCGAGGCGCCGGATCTCGCCTCGCTGTACACCATCCTGAAGGCGTACCCGGGTGACGGCATCACGTACTCCGCGCCGGCTCCGGCCCAGCTGAGCGACTCCTTCCTGCTCCAGACGCCCAACGCCTGGGGGAAGAAGGACAAGGAGATTCCCTTCTACCCCGCCGTCTGGTCCTCCAGTCAGAACTCCGTACAGGGCTTCGAGCTGCCGGTCTGCCAGTCCGACAACGACTGCGCCTCGGCCGAGGGGTACGTCCCCGTGGGGGCGTGCCAGCGTCCAAGCTTCCTCGAGGATCTGCCCGGCACGACCCCGACAACCAAGGTGTGCATGGGACAATCGGACGTGATGGTGGACCGGTTCTACCAGCTGATGATCCAGGCGAAGCAGCGGCTGGACATCACCACGCTCTATACCCCTCCTGATCGCCGCTTCCTCGCCGCCGTCCAGCGTGCGCTGCACTTTCTCGCCAAGAGCGGGCGTGAGGTCGAGGTGCGCGTGCTGGTGGGGATCTTTCCGCCCGCCACCCTCATCCCCGCTAACCAGGTCGTCGACTACCTCGGTACCCTCACCACCGACATGGGGAGCGTCTCGGACCACAAGGTCCGCGTCTCACTCGGATACATGAAGTCCTGTAGCGCCGAGAGCATTGGCTACTGCCCGATCACTGAAGGGTTGCTCTGGGGCAACTCCTGGAATCATTCCAAGATCGTGGCGGTCGATGGACGACGGGTGATGGTGGGAGGCCACAACTTCTTCACGAACGACTACCTCCTATGGGCTCCAGTGCATGACCTCTCGATGGAGCTGGAGAGCAGCGCCGCGCGCACGGCGCACTTCTACGCCGACGAGCTGTGGAAGTTCACGTGCGACTACGAGCATATTCCCCCCTCCGCCGGATTGAACGTGTTCGCATACTGGACCGGGTACCCCATCGGGCGGAACGTCGAGAGAGGCTGTCTGCTGCCTCCGCGCCCGGTCCCGCCCCCCCAGGACGTGCCTTCCCCCAACGCGACGGTCATGCCACTGGGTCGGATGGGGTACGGCATCTACCCGCTCTGGTCATCGATCCTCCAGGCCTCGAGCGACATCGCACGCGAAGTCGCTCTGTCCAGCGCCAAGAAGACCCTGCGCATCTCGCAGCAGGATCTCGGAGTACGGCCGCCGCTGCCTCTGCCCTACCTCTATCCGGTGCAGTTCACGGAGCCGGTCTTCGCCGCCATGATCGACCTCATCACCCTGAAAGGAGGGGACGTCTATGTCGTCCTGTCGGACCCGAATCACGCCTCCTACACCACGCATACGTCCATCGCGGAGGTCATGGATCACTTCATGAGTGTGGCCAAGGAGAGGACGGGTCTGTCCGAGGCCGAGCTCAAACCCATGCTCTGCAAGCAGCTGCACCTCACCACCGTGCGCTTCAACCGGGAGGTGGACCATTACAACTGGTCGTTCCAGCCCATCATCGAGCCACAGTCCGCGGTGGGCAACCATGCCAAGTTCTGGATGGTGGACGACACGTACTTCTACATCGGCTCGCACAACCTCTACCCGGTGAACCTGCAGGAGTACGGCTACCTCGTCCAAGGGGCCGGTCCGGTGAAGACGGTGCTGGAGACGTACTGGACGCCGCTGTGGACGAATTCCTCGGCCGGAGCGGTCTCCGGTCCCGAGGCCACGCATTGCTACTACCAGTAGCGCTTCCGGATGTGGGACAAGGGGCTGGACCTTCACCTCGTCCAGCCCAGCCATGAGCCTCCCACCTCCCGTCACTCCGCCCTCCCAGCTCGCCGCCGCCCTGAGAGACCGAGGCTATGCCGTCCTCGGTCGCGAGGGCTTCCGCGAGCTGGTGGGCACCCGGCCCGAGGAGCTCGACGCCCTGAGCCCGACCTGGGATGACCTGCCGCCAGACACCTATCTGCGCGACGGAGGCCACTATCGCTCTCGGCGGCACTCGTGCTTCGTCGTGGATGGCGAGCACGTCCGCCCGGTGCCGCACCGGGCGCACTGGCAGCCGGTCGAGTACAACGCGCTGCACGGCGGACTGGAGCGCTGGTTCGAGCCCATCCGGCCGGACGTGGTCGCTCAGCCCGCCTGGACGCGGATGCTGTGCGCGCTCGCCGCGTCCTGCTCCTCACTGAAGGGCCGGCAGCCCTGGTACGTCGAGGCGCACCAGTTCCGCATCGACACGAAGGAAGGCATCGGCCGCCCCACCCCCGAGGGGGCGCACCGGGACGGCGTGGACTTCGTGGCCGTGGTGCTCGTCGGGCGCGAGGGCATCAAGGGCGGCGAGACGCGCGTGTTCGAGGCCAACGGGCCCCACGGCATCCGCTTCACGCTGAGCGAGCCCTGGTCCGTGCTGCTGCTCGACGACGAGCGCGTCATCCACGAGAGCACCCCCATCCAGCCGCTGGCCGAGCTGGGCCACCGGGACACGCTGGTGCTCACCTTCCGCGCGAAGGGGTTCCAGGGCCCTCCTGGCGAGGGCTCGAAGGCCGCGTCCCCGCACGGGTGAGCCGCGCCCCCGCCTCAGGGCGCTGGCTGGCGGTCGATGGCGACTCCGTTCAGGAAGACCCTGTCGACGTCGGCGGTCGCCTCGATGCGGGTGAGCGGATCGCCCCGCACCAGCAGCAGGTCGGCGCGCTGGCCCTTCGCGATCCGTCCGAACGAGCGCGCGGGGTCCATGAAGTCGGCGGGGGCGCTGGTGGCGGCCCGCAGCGCTTCGGCCGGTGGGACGCCCAGCGAGACCAGCAGCGCCAGCTCGCGGTGGATGCTCGCTCCCGGGATGACGCCGGGCGAGCCCCCATCGGTCCCGATGAACAGCGGCACTCCCGCCTCGAACAGCCGCCGCGCGTTCTGCCGGACGGTCTCCATCAGCCCTCGAGTAAGCTTTTCGAACTCTTCCCGGCTGCCAGCGCCCGGGTAGTCAAAGCCCTTCGGCGGGTTGGCAAAGCTCGCAAGGGTCTCCGGGTGCACCATCTGGCGCTCCAGCGCGGAGCCACCGTCCGCGGCGATGTCCTGCGCGCCGGTGAGGAAGTTGAGGGTCGTCACGAAGGGGATGCGAAGCTCCTTGAGCCTCGCGATCTGCTCGTCGGTGAGCAGCCCTCCTGAAGGTGGATGCGCGAACAGGTCGAGCCCGGCTTCGGCCGCGATCATCACGTCCTCCGGCGCGCCGATGTGCGCGACGCTCCGCATCTTCCGCTCCTTCACCCGCTGGATGGCGGCGGTCAGGATCTCCCCGGACAGCTTGGGCGTTCCGGGCGGGAGCGCGTCCGAGGTCAGCTTGAACAGCGGCGGCGAGAACTCCTTCGCGATGTCGTCCACGATCTGCTGGGCCTCCGCCACGGTGGCGGCGGTGCGGATGTTCCCTGTCGCGAACCGGTTCACCGGCCAGGGAAGGACCGCGCGAATCAGGTTGATGGGGAACCCCTCAGGCGCGGTGAGTCGCGGCCCGGTGAGCAGCATGTGGGGCGCCAGGTGCTTGCCGCGCGCGGCATCCTGCTGGACGTCTACTTGCTCCTCTCCTCCTTGAAGGATCAGAGCGCCCGTCACGCCCGCGTACACGTACGCCTCGGAGATGGCCTTCAGGTCGGGGAGGCCCAGATCCCACAGCGCCTCGCCGTTGGACTCGAGGTGCGCATGCGAATCCACCAGGCCCGGGAGAAGGGTCTTCCCCGTGCCATCGATGCGAACCACGTCCTGCGCGGTGAGCGTCCCCGCCGGCTCCACCGCCTCGATGCGGCCGTTGCGAACGAGCACGTCACGGGCGCCCAGCGCCTGCTCACCGTCGAAGACGTTGACGTTGGCGAACAGGTACCCCGATGGCTGGGCCGAGGGGCTCACGGACGCGACGAGCTTGGCGTGCCCGCACGCCGTGGAGAGCACCAGGAGTGCCAGGGGGACGAGCCTACGGAGAGGACGCATCACGTTGGGGACCTCGCGCGGTGCCCCGGGATGCGGCCCATGGCATATGGACCGGCCGGAGCCGGCTCAAACGTAGCGCGTCTCGAACAGCTTGCGCAGCGCGGGCTCCGAGCGGAGCAGATCCAGCGTCAGGTCCGCGTGGCCGGGCGCATAGCCGTTGCCCACCAGCATGGTGACGTCCTTGCCCACGCCCTCGGCGCCGAGCGCCGCCGCCGTGAAGCTGGTGGCCATGGAGAAGAAGATCACCGTGCCCCCGTCCTTCACGGACAGGATGGAGGCCATCTCCGTGTTGCCCACGGAGGCGCAGTTGATGACCAGATCGCACAGCGCGCCGCCCGTCGCCTGGGACACCGCCTCCATCACGTCCACCGCCTGCGTGGCGTCCACCTTCAGCGCCGTGTCGCACAGGCCGATGCCGGACAGCGCCGCCAGCGCCTTCTCGGAGATGTCGAGCGCCAGCACCTTCCCCTGCCCCTTCAAGTCGCGCCGAGCCTGCGCCAGGCACAGCGCCCCGCTCTTGCCCGCCCCCAGCACCGCCACCGTCATCCCCGGCCGCACGTAGCGCGCCACCAGCGCCGGAGCCCCACACACGTCCAGCGCCGCCAGCGCCAGCGTGTCCGGCATGTCCGACGGCAGCTTCGCGTAGATGCCCGAGGCGAACAGGATGGCATGGCCGCGGATGTCCACCCGGTCGATCTCCGGGTGCACGGCCTTGATCTCCTCGATCACCAGCGGCGTGAGCGACAGGCTCACCAGCGTGGCGATGCGGTCGCCCGGCTTGAGCGCCTCGCGGGCCGGGTGCTTCGGGCCGATCTCCTTCACCCGCCCCAGCAGCATGCCCCCAGAGCCCGTGACGGGGTTCTGCATCTTGCCGCGCTCGCGGACGATCTCCTGGATGCGCGCCGCGATGCGCGCCGGCTCACCGCCCACCTCCTCCTTGATCTGCTTGAAGGAGGCCGCGTCGATGTTGAGGCTCTCCACGTCGATGAGCAGCTCCGACTCGCGGCACGGCAGCGCCGGGTCCAGCCTGCGCGCCCGCTGCGGCAGCACGCCCTTCTCGCCGAGGACGCGAGACAGTCCGTAGGGATCGGGGATCATTCTCGTCACTCCCGCGCCATCCGCGGCACCAGGAACCCCAGCGAGCGCTCGAAGCGGTACGTCACGCCGGAGTGCGAGTCGTCGAACTCCTCGTGGCACAGCTCCACGCCGCTGGCCTTGAACTCCTCGGCCAGCATGCGCGTGCCCCAGCGCAGGTTGAACTCGTCCCGGGTGCCGCAGTCGAGGAACACCGACTTCACCTTGCGGAACGCGTCCAGGAACTTGGGCACGAAGCGCACCGGATCGTGCACCAGCCACCGGTTCCACACGTCCAGCTTCAGCCGCGCCGTCTGCTGATCGAACGGCAGCTCGATGTTCAGCGGCTCGCCCTTCTTCGGCGAGTAGGCCGCAGCCATCGCCAGCACGTTGATCACCGTGAAGTCATCCCCGCGCGGCTTCGTCTCGCGCGAGCGCCTCTTGAAGTCCTGGTACCACGCCTCCACCCCGCCCGCCTTGAGCAGCGCGCCGGCCGCCTTGGGCAGATCCGGCAGGTAGCAGTACTCGAAGTAGCAGTCCCCGGCGTGGCTGCCCAGGTGGCTGAAGAGCTCCGGGTGGTAGCGCCCCATCACCAGGGCGCCGTAGCCGCCCGAGCTGTGCCCCACCACCGCTCGCGAGGCCGCCTTCGCCACCGTCCGGTACGTGCGGTCCACGAAGCCCACCACGTCCTTGGCCACGTAGTCACGGTAGCGCCCGATGGCGTCACTGTTGATCCACTGGCTGCCGCCCAGCGACGTCCACCCGTCCGGGAAGACGCCGATGACGGGCGGGATGGCCCCGGACTCGATCATCGCGTCCAGCCGGTCCAGCGCGCTCAGGCCGAACGCGGAGACGTTCGTCCACGTGGCCCCGCTGTTGGAGAAGGCGTGCAGGAAGTACACGACGGGGTAGCGCTGCGTGCCCTCGCCATACCCGGGCGGCAGGTACACCCGGAGCTGCCGGCGGGCCACGTCGGCCAGCGGGTTGGACTCCAGCGCGGGGCTCTGCAGATCGCGCGTCTCGAGCACTCCCTTCATCGTGCTTCCCCTCCGAGACTCCCGCTCAGGAGCGGGAGCCGGGTTGCTTACCGAAGATCTTCATCACCTGCTGCAAATCTTCCCACGCCTTCTTCTTCTCATGCGGGCTGCGGAGCAGGTACGCCGGGTGGAAGGTGGGCATCAGCTTCACCCCCTGGTACTCGCGCCAGTTCCCCCTCAGGCGTGTAATGGGTGTGGAGTCCCGAAGCAATGTCTGTGCTGCAAACTTCCCCAGCGCCACGATGACCTTGGGCTGGAGCGCCAGCAGCTGCGAGCGCAGGAACGGCTCGCACGCGGAGATCTCGTCCGGCTCCGGGTTGCGGTTGCCCGGCGGCCGGCACTTCACCACGTTGCAGATGTAGACCTGGTCCCGGCTGAACCCCATGGCCTGGATCATCTTCGTCAGCAGCTCGCCGGCGGGGCCAACGAAGGGCACCCCCTGCAAGTCCTCTTGCTCCCCCGGGCCCTCCCCCACGAAGACCAGCTCCGCGCGCGGGTTGCCCACCCCGAAGACGATGTTCTTGCGGCCCGTGCACAGCTTGCAGCGGCGGCAGTCCCCCAGCTCGCGCCGGATCTGATCCAGCGTGGGGCGCTCGCCCTCCACCACGCCCGGCAGCGGCCCCGGGTACGGCGGCGCTTGCTGCGGCACGTCAATGAGCATTCCGCTGCTGGCGGACGCGGCGGGACGCGAGGACGGCTCGGCGGAGGGGGCTCGCGGAGCGGGCGGTGTGTTCGGAACGGCCGCGGGGATGGCGGACCGGGCCGTCCCCGTCATGGCGGGCGGCGCCGGAGTCGGTGCAGGTGCGACAGACGGCGCGGGAGCGGGGGCGGCAGGGCTCTCCGGCGCGGCGGGCGACTTCGCGGGCCGAGGAGGCATCATCGCTTTGAGTGAAGCGGCGCGCTCGGCGGCCTGCTTCGCCGCGTCGACGAGCAGGGCCCGGCCGCCTGTCTCCTCCTGCCACAGCAGGTGGCGGCGCAGGTCCTCTACGACTTCACCCAGTTCCTCGGCCGATTCGCGCGGGTCGCTCACGTTAGCTCGATGGGTAATGGAGGCGGTGCCTCCGGATCAATGAGCCAGCCTGCGCCCGCCCCCCGCACGCTTACCGCACGGGCGGGCACGGCGCCACGGTCAACGGCACCATCCTACAGGTAGGCTGCCCCGATTCCAACGTGCCACGTCACCTCACGCTCCCGTGGCCTGCTGCCCCGCCAGTGCGGGAGCCAGGCCCAGGAGCAGCTCCAGGATGCCCTGGGCCACCTCGCGCTTGGTGCCCTGGAGCTCCTTCGGGTCGCCGGCGCGCGTCAACACCGTCACCCGGTTGGTGTCCGTGCCGAAGCCGGCGCCCGGCACCGTCACGTCGTTGGCGACGATGGCATCCAGCCCCTTGCGCTCCAGCTTCTCCCGGGCGTGCTCCAGCACCCGCTCCGTCTCCGCGGCGAAGCCCACCAGCAGCGGCCGCTTCCGCGCCCCGGACACCTTCCGAGAGGCCTCCGCGAGCACGTCCGGCGTGCGCACCGGCCGCAGCACCTCCGGGCTCTCGCCCTTCTTCACCTTCTGCGGCGCCCGCGTCTCCGGCCGCCAGTCGCTCACCGCCGCCGAGGCGATGAACCAGTCCACCGACTCCACCCGGGCGAGCACCTCGCGCGCCATGTCCTCGGCGCTGACCACGTCGACGATCTCCAGGCCCGCCGCGCGGTCCACCGCGCCCACCGGCCCCAGCACCACCGTCACCTTCGCCCCGAGCGCCCGCGCCGCCTCCGCGAGCGCCAGCCCCATCTTCCCCGTCGAGGGGTTGGAGATGAACCGCACCGGATCCAGGAACTCGCGCGTGGGCCCGGCCGTGAGCAGCACCCGCCGCCCCGCCAGCGGCCCGCTGCCCAGCCGCGAGGCCGCCGCGGCCACGATGAACTTCACCTCCGCCAGCCGCCCCGCGCCCACGTCTCCGCAGGCGAGCATCCCCGCCCCCGGGCCCACGAACGCGAAGCGCGGATCCGCGGACAGCGCCGCCACGTTCTCCTGCGTCAGCCGGTTCTCCCACATCGCCACGTTCATCGCCGGGGCCAGCAGCACCGGCCCCTTGAACGCCAGCAGCGACGTCGTCACCGCGTCGCCGGCCATGCCCACGCGGATGCGCGCCAGCAGGTCCGCCGTCGCGGGCGCCACCACGTAGAGCTCGGCCCAGCGCGCCAGGTCCAGGTGCCCGAAGTTGCCTTCCTGGTTCGGGTCGAAGTAGTCCGTGAGCACGGGGTGCCCGCTGAGCGCCTGGAAGGTCAACGGCGTGACGAACTCTCGCGCCGCCTCCGTCATGGCCACGCGGACCTCGGCGCCCGCACGCCCCAGCTCGCGCACGAGCTCGCACGCCTTGTACGCCGCGATGCCTCCGCCCACTCCCACGACTACCCGGCGGCCCTGCAGTGCCGATGCGTCCATGGGACTTCCTTATGCGCGGCCGGGCGCGCTCGCAACCTCGCGGCGCTCGGTCAGCGCACGAGCGACACTTCCCTCGAGCCCGGCACCTCCACCGTCTGCACCACCGGGCCTCCCGGCGTCTCCGCGTGGAAGTTGCCCCACACCACCGTGTACCGCCCGGGCGGGAGGCCCTGCAGCGTCACGCGCTCGGTGCGCGGCTGGTAGATCATCTGCCCGTAGCCGGCGCGCAGCAGCTCCGTGGGCGGACTGCCCAGGCCCTGCACGTCACCGGCCACCACCCAGAGCGCCTTGCCGCGCTCCGGCCTGAGCAGCACCGTGATGGCGCCCGTGCCCGGGGCCGGCCCGATGTTCAGCCGCTGCTCCACGCCATCGACGCGCACCAGCAAGGCCGGCTCGCCGGCGAACTCGCGGTCCGCGCCCAGCATGAAGCGATAGTTGCCCGGCGCCAGGTCCACGCTGTACTGCCCGTCCGGGCCCGTCACCACGACGACGGGATCTCCCCGATCGGCGTTCACGCCCTCGAGCTGGAAGCCCGCCGCGGGCTGGCCGCCGGGCAGATAGACCGTGCCGGACACGCGCGTCGCGGGCCGGAGCGTCAGCTCCACCGGCCCGTCGAGCCCCCGGAGGAGCGGCATCGTCGCGCTCAGCCGGCCCTTGCGCGCCGACACCGAGAACTGCGTCACGTACGGAGGGCTGGCGAGCGTGAAGCGGCCATCCGGCCCGGACAGCACCGACTCGTCGCACACCTCGCAGGTCACCACGGCGTCCGCCACCGGAGCGCCGCCCTCGTCGCGCACGAGCCCCGAGAGCGTCGGCGCCCGCTGCAGCACCAGATCCCCCAGGTCCGGGGTGACGGGCCGATCCACCATCATCGGCTCATAGCCGGGGGCGTCCACCGAGACGATGACGCGATCTCCCGCCACCGGCAGCGCCACCTCGAAGCGGCCATCCGGCGAGGACACGTCGTGCTCATCCAGGCGGAAGCGCTTCACCGGGGCGCCGTCATCCCCCATCACCCGTCCCCGGAAGACCGGGCGCCGCTTGAGCACCACCTTCACGGGGGGGCCGCCCGCGCGGCCCTCGGCCCGCTCCACCTGGTCGTAGCCGGGGTGCCGCGCCTCCACGCGGTAGGTCGTCTCCGGACGGAGCGCGCGGATCTCGAAGTGCCCTCGCCCGTCGCTCGCCACCGGCTCGCCGCCGCGAGGCATCACCACCAGCGTGGCCCCGGCCACGGGCGCCCCCTGATCGTCCGCCACGTCTCCGGTGAGGGTGGCTCCGGGCCTGAGCTCGGCGGTGACCTTCGTCACCTGCCCGTCGTCCACCTGCACCTGCTGGCGCTCCGAGGGCAGGTAGTCCGCGTGCGAGGCCACCATCCAGTAGGAGCCCACCGGCAGGCCGCGCATGGGCACCACCCCGTCGGGCCCGGAGGGGCGATCACTGCGGAAGATGCCCTGCTGATCCACCCAGAGGACGACGTCCGCGCCTTCCACCCGCCTTCCCTGGGACATCACCGTCACTTCCATCGCCGCGGCCGGCTGCAGCTCCAGGCGCACATCGGTCGCGGGCGCCGTCACCTTCAGCCGGCCGCCACCCCACTCCGAGTGGTGCGCGTGCAGCTCGTACAGGCCCGGGGAGGGCACCTGCGCCGTGAAGCGCCCCTCCACGTCCGCGATCACGTTGTCCCCGGTGGGCTGCACCAGCACGGAGACGTTGGGCGCGGGGCGCCCGTACTCGTCGATCACCTGGCCGGAGATGAGCGTCGCCCGCGTCATCTCCAGCTCGATCTGCGTCTCGCCGGCCTTCACGCGCGCGGGCATGTCCACGTCCCGGAAGCCCTCGGCCTGCCCGGACAGCATGTAGTCGCCCACGCCCAGCGGGCCCAGCTCCGCGAGCGCCCCCGTGGCCACCCTCTCCTTGCGGATCACCTCGCCCTTGGCGGTGCGCAGCGTCAGCTCGGGCTGGGGCACGGGCTGCCCCGCGTCGTCCACCACCGTGACGAGCAGCCGGCCCGCTTCCTCCAATTCCACTGTCACCTGAGTGACGCGCTCCTTCAGGGTGAGGATGCGCGGCGCCGAGCCCAGGTTGCCCGCCTCGGCGGTGATGACCAGCTCGTCCGGGTACAGCTCCGTGAAGCGCGCCGGCTCGCCCTGGGTGCGCAGCTCGCGCGCGAGGTGATCGCCCTTCACCCGCACCGTGGCCGCCACCGGAGCCCCCTCGTGCACCACCCGCACCTCCAGCGTGCGCGTCGGTGTCAGCCGCAGGTTCACCGGCTGCGGCCCCGCCTCCACCTGGGCCTCCACGGAGGGCAGGAAGCCCTCCGCGCTGGCGACGATGTAGAAAGGTCCCTCGCCCAGCCCGTCCAGCGTGAAGAAGCCCTCGCCGCCAGCCACCGCCTGATCGGGCAGCGCCGTGCGGCGAGACACCGCGTGGATGCGCGCCCCCGGCACGGGCTGCCCGGCGTCATCCAACACCTGCCCGGTGATGCTGCGGAGGGTGGGCAGGAACAGCTCCACCGGCTCGCCAGGGGCGGCGCGCTGCCGCATCGCCACGCCGTAGCCCGGCGCCTTCGCCCACACGGAGAAGGACACCCCCGCGAGGTGCTGGAAGCGGAACCGCCCCTGCGCGTCCGTGCGCTCGGTGGCCCTCGGCGTGAGGAAGCCGTGCTGGTGCTCGAAGAAGGCCAGCGCCTGCAGGCCGGTCTCGCGCGCCGGGCAGGAGAGCAGCGGCTGGCCGCACTCGTCGCAGCGCACGGAGGAGATCGTCTTCTGCGCGCTCGCCGCGAGGAAGACCTCCGCGCCGGAGATGGGACGGCCGGTCGGGTCCAGCACCCGGCCCGTGAGCCCCAGCCCCTCGGCGTCTCCGGAGGACACCTCGACCGCCTGGAACTCAGGCAGCGCTCGAGCCGGAGCAGCGCCGGGCGCCCCGGACGTGGAGCGGCGCTCCGGCTTCGAGGACGCCGGACCGAGCCAGAACGCGGCCACGCCGACCACCACCAGGAGAGCCGCCGCCCCTATGACGAGCCATTTGCGCATCGGATGCCAGGCCGGAACTTAATCCGCGGCGAGCCCGCCAACTGCCCTTCTTTGCGGGAAATTCCCAGCTCGTCATTCCCAGGACGCATGTCCTTTGGGGCAGCGCGCCCAAGGCTCGGAGCGACTGTCCTCTGAGACAATTCGCCTCACGGCTCACGCGCGCGCACATCCCAAGGGAATTCAGTGGGATAGCCGCGAGCGCCGCGCTTTCCCGTTGCGTGATGCCACAGCGCGCGGAGCGCCACACGCCTCTGCCCCGAGGCACGGCGGAGCGTTCCAGGGCTGGCATCCCGGTTGCTCATGCCCGGAGTGTCGCCGGCTCGACACTGCGAGAGCTCCTCGCTCCGGCCCCCCTGACCATGAACCTGAGGGCTCCCAAAGCCCCACGAGGAACCGAGTTTATGAGGACATTGAGGACATCCGAGTTCGATGCACAGATGGAGATGCCGGTGGGCGCGCTGCTGGATCTCAAGAAGCGGCTGGCGTTCGCGGAGCCCTCGGACACCGTGCGAGGGATGTACTTCAAGGGGGTGCTGGACACGGTGCGCAGCGTGGTAGGAGACGAGGAGGCGATGCGCTGCCGTGGGCTGCTGGGCCAGGTGCCGCTCTTCGACTACTTCCACTACTCCATCCTCGACTTCCTCCGCCTGGCCTTCACGGCGGCGCAGTTCCTCAGCCACGGGGGGGGGGAACTTCGATGCGGCGCTGCGCGAGCTGGGGCGCAAGGGGATGAGGGACTTCCTGGGGTCCACGGCCGGAAAGACGTTCCTGTCCTTCTCGATCAAGGATCCGCGCCGGTCGCTGACGAACCTGCCGGTGCTCTTCCGCACGGTGGCCAGCTACGGAAGCCGGGCCGTGGAGTGGCGGGGGCCTCGGCACTGCCACATCGTCATGAAGCGAGACTTCCTGCCGCCGGCGTACCACGAGGGCGCGTTCCAGGCGCTGATGGAGTTCCTTCACCTGCGGTGCGTGGAGGTGACGGGTCAAGTGACGGGGGCGCTCGACAGTGAGTACGAGCTGCGCTGGCAGTAGGACCGCCCGCGCCTCTGTCATCTGTCCACTCCTCGCCTCTTGACGGCCGCGGCCACGCCCTCCCTTGGAGAGAGCTCCGAGCGTCCATGCCATAATTTCCAGGCGCTCCTCCGCCATCGGGGGCGGCACATCCCTCGGGGGGACACCATGCCAGAGCAGACCTGGACACAGGAGTTCATGGACTCCATGCGGGAGCGGTGCGATCCCCCCGCGGACGAGGCCGTTCGCCTCCTCTTCCAGAAGGATCAGGTTCCCGCGGCCAACGCGCTGATGAAGCAGCTGGTGGTGAACGAGAACATCTCGCTGGAGATGCTCTCACCGCCGCTGCGGGACTACTTCCAGCGCAGCGGCCAGCTGCCCTCCTGGGCGGACATGAAGCTCGTCCAGCAGGGAGAGGAGCTCTTCGGGCGCTACGGCCCTCACATCATCGTCGCGCTCTTCTGCGCGTCACTGCCCTCCTGCTACGCCGCGGCGAAGGGGGTGCGGGTGCTCCACCTCACGGCGAGGCTGGAGACGGACCCTGCCCGTCGCATCATGGAGACGGCCCAGATGATCGTCGACGTCATGACGCCCGGCGGCCTGGCGCAGGGAGGCCAGGGCCTGCGGTCGGCGCAGAAGGTGCGCCTCATGCACGCCGCCGTGCGTCACCTCATCCACCGCAGCGGCCACTGGAACCCCGCGTGGGGGCAGCCCATCAACCAGGAGGACATGGCGGGCACGCTGCTCACCTTCTCCACCGTCGTGCTCCAGGCCCTGGAGAGGATGGGCTGTGAGCTCTCGGAGACCGAGCGGCGGGCCTACTACCACGCATGGCGCGTGGTAGGGCACGTGATGGGCATCGACGAGCGCCTGCTGCCAGAGCAGCTGGAGCACGGGCTGCGCCTGATGGAGCGCATCCAGCGGAGGCAGTACGCCGCCACGCCCGAGGGACGCACGATGACGAAGGCCCTCCTGGGGATGATGGAGCACATCCTTCCGGGCAACCTCTTCGACGGCATGCCGGCCACGCTCACGCGCCAGCTGGTGGGCAACACCACCGCGGATCTGCTCGCGGTGCCCACCGCGGACTGGACGCGCTTGCTGCTGGGTCCCCTGAAGGTGCTCGGCTGGGTGAGCGACGAGGCGGTGGACTTCCAGGGCCCCAGGGCGGCGAAGCTGGTCGGGATGCTCGGGCGCAGGTTGACGGAGGGCCTCTTCTGGATGAACCGCGGTCCGGAGCGAGTGCCCTTCCGCCTGCCCACCACGCTGCGCCAGTCCTGGGACGTGCGCGGCTGGGAGCGGGCCTGACCCGGGCCGAGTCATTGCCAACTGGTATGACAAGCAGACCAGTTCGGACCCGCTCAGAGACCGGCGCGGGGTGGCGGCCCCCCGGGGGCCGGCGCGTCCCCCCGTGCGCCTCGAGCCACCTTGCGCTCCAGGCGCAGGATGCGGTGACGCTGCTCCTCGGGCGTCTCGGCGGTGGTGGTGAGCCGCGCGTGGTGCAGGGCCTGGGTCGGATCCTTGAGCGAGTGCTCGTACAGCTTGGTCAGCGCCAGGTGGAGAGGCGCGGCCTGGGCTCCTCGGGCCGAGGTGAGTGCCTGCTGCAGCAGGGCCACCGCCGACTGGGGATCTCCCGCCCGGCGTGAGAGCTGGGAGGCCAGCGTGAGCGCCGCGACGCTCACCGTGCCTCCGCCCTTCGCCGCGGCCCGGGCGAAGGACTGCGCCCGCTCATGGTCCCCGGCTCGCATCGCCACGCCCGCGAAGCCGAGCAGATCGCGCGGGTCCTCCTGCTCCGCGTGGTTCGTCCGGAAGCGGCGCACCAGCTCGCCCAGCAGGGCCGCCAGGAGCAGGAGATCGTTCGCGTTGTGCTCGATGACCGGCGTGAGCGCCGCGCTGCTCCCGCCGCGCAGGAAGCGGAAGTACAGGTCCGGGATGAGCGAGCCGTCCACGTCCCCCACCCGGCGGTGTCCGAGTATCTGCTCCTCCAGGTGCACCAGCCGCGTCCCGGAGCCGCGGTGCTTGAACACCCGCCGGGAGCAGTGCAGCAGATCGAGGTGGGGCAGCTCCGCGGGCACGGACACCCGGTTGAGCACGAAGCGGGTCCGCAGCAGCGGCCAGTCGAAGCTCTTCCCGTTGAAGGTCACCAGGGCGGAGGACTGCGCCATGCGCTCGGCCAGCACGCGCAGCAGCGGCGCCTCCTCGCCCAGCCGGCGCAGGAAGAGCTGGTGCACCCGGAGCGAGCGCCCCTCGAACCACGCCAGCCCCACGAGGAAGGGCACCGTGCCCGTTCCTCCCGCCAGCCCGGTCGTCTCCGTGTCCAGGTAGAGCACCCGCCGGAAGTCCACGCCCGCCAGCCTCGGATCCAGCGCGAGGCTGGCCACCAGCGGTGCCTCCACGTCACACGCCCCCGCGAGCGGAGCCGAGCCATGGTGGTGCTCCGGCGGCAGCACGCGCTCCGCGACGTGGACCAGCCCATGAGGCGTCTGCCGGGGCTCCGCGGGCAGTGGCCCCGGAGGCGGCGCGACGGTCGCCCGCCGGCGCCCCGACGACATCTCCTGGCGCTCGGCCCAGTCGCCCAGCATCTTGCGCAGCGCCGCGATGCGGGGATCCTGCGTCTTCGGCGCCTCGGGCGTGGGAGCCGCCTGAGCGGCGGCAGCAGGCTTCTCCGCCTCGGCGGGCGCGGACGAGGCCACCGCCGGCTTGCCGCCGGGGCCGATGCTGGAGAGCCGTGCAAGCTTGCGCTTCAGGTCCACCGGGCACCTCGCCTACTGCGTCCTCACCCCGAGCGCCGACAGGAGCTCCAGGCCCAGGGCCTTGCGCGGATGAGGCTCGGCCCGCACGCCTCCAGGCAGCGTGCCCGCGGCCGGACCGATGCAGGCGGGACAGCCGTCCTCGCACGAGCACGCCTCCAGGAGCCGCTGCGCGCGCCACAGCAGCTCCTGCCGCTGGTCGAACAGCCGCGCCGCCAGCCCTACCCCGCCCGGCACGTTGTCATAGAGGAAGATCGTCGGATCGAACCCCACCGCCCCATCCTTGCGAGGAGGACCGTCGGCGTCGTCCTTGCTCCCGAGCGTCTTGCCCACATCCCTGGGATCGATCATCAGCCCCACGCAGGCCACGGTCCGCAGCGCGTTGGCGAGCCCGCGCAGCGCGTCGATGACGGCCGGGCGCGGCGCGTTCATGGAGCGCACCACCGTCTCCGGCACGGTGAGCCAGAGCGACGTGGTGTGCATCTGCATCTCGGGCAGGTTCACGTCGCCGTAGCCGACGTTCTCGTGGGTGTGGAACTTGATCTTCTTGTAGCCCACCACCTTCTCGATGACGCTCACCTCGCCGAAGCCCGAGCGCAGGTCCGGGCCCATGGGCGCCTCCTGATCGCTCTGGATGACGTTCACCCGGACGTACGTCATCGCGTCGGTGAAGTAGTCCGGCGCCACCTTGCGCACGTAGGCCTTGTGGTTCTCGTAGTCGAACCGCTCCACCTGATACTGCTCGGCCTCGTGCTGGTAGATGGCCTGCTCGTGCAGCATGGTGTGCGCCGAGCGGAAGTCCATCTCCGCCAGCGTCCGGTCCGTGCCCAGCTCGATGATGACCACGTTGTCCCAGCCCACGCTGCGCAGGGAGACGTGGTTGGCCGGGTACGCGTCCGCCGACCAGTGGAACACCTGGCGGCCCTCGGGCCCGGGGGCCGAGTGCACCACCTGGTGCTGCGTGAGGAACCCGAGCGCGTCCGTGGTGGCCTCGGCGGGCACGTCCCCGAAGGTGTCTCCCTCCTCGAAGGGCAGCTCGAACGCGGCGCACTTGAGGTGCTGGACGAGGATCTCCACGTTGTCCGGATCGATGCGCGCGTGCTCCACCGGCGCGCCGATGAGGTGGCGCGGATCGGCCGCGAGGTACTGATCCAGCGGAGCACTGGAGGTGACCAGGAGCGCCAGGCTCCCCGCGCCGCGCCGCCCCGCCCGGCCGAAGCGCTGCCAGAGCGCGGCCACCGAGCCCGGATAGCCCGCGCACACCACCGCGTCCAGCGAGCCGATGTCGATGCCCAGCTCCAGCGCGTTGGTGGCCACCACGCAGCGCACCTCTCCGGCGCGCAGGGCGGCCTCGGTGGCCCGGCGGGTGCCCGGCAGATAGCCGCCGCGGTAGCCCTGGATGAGCGCGGGGTCCAGCTTCTCCTCGACGAAGCGATCCCGGAGGTACTTGAGCATCACCTCCACCGAGTTTCGCGACTGGCCGAACAGCAGCGTGGACACGTTGGAGCGCACCAGGTCGGCCACCAGCCGCACCGCGCTCTTGAGGTAGCTGGCGCGGATGCCCAGCTCCGCGTTCACCACGGGCGGGTTGTAGACCATGACCCGGCGCTCGCCGGAGGGGGCGCCGCTCTCGGAGACGAGCTCCACGGGCCGGCCCAGCATCCGCTCGGCGTGCGCCTTCGGGTTGCCGATGGTGGCCGAGGCGAAGATGAAGACGGGCGACGAGCCGTGGAAGCGCGCCACGCGCTGGAGCCGGCGCAGCACGTTGGCCAGGTGCGAGCCGAAGACGCCGCGGTAGGTGTGCAGCTCGTCGATGACGACGTAGCGCAGGTTGGAGAAGAGCCGCGCCCAGTTGGCGTGGTGCGGGAGGATGCCCGTGTGCAGCATGTCCGGGTTGGTGAGCAGCACGCCGCTGCGCTCACGGGCGGCCCGGCGCGCGTCGCCCGGGGTGTCTCCATCGAAGGTGATGGCGCCGTGCTCCAGCCCCGCCTCGCGCAGCAGCACGCGCAGGGACTCTTCCTGATCCCGGGAGAGCGCCTTGGTGGGGAAGAGGTAGAGGGCGCGCGCCTGGGGCTCGCGAGCGAAGCGCTCCAGCAGCGGCAGGTTGTAGCAGAGGCTCTTGCCCGAGGCCGTGGGCGTGGCGATGACCAGGTTCTGCCCGGCGCGCGCCAGCCGGAAGGCCTCGGCCTGATGGGAGAAGAGCTGCTCGATGCCGCGCTTCTGGAGCGCCTGCCGCACGCCGGGCGCCGCGTCCTCGGGGATGGGGGCGTAGACGCCCTCCCGAGCCGGCGTCACCTCATCCAGCGCGAAGCAGGGCCACAGCTGCCGGTCGGCGCGCCAGCCTTGCAGCACGGCGTCGAGCCCGCGAGGCCCGGACCACGGGATGCGTCGGGCTCCCGTGAAAGCCCCCTCTTCCTTCTCAGGCTTCATGGGGTCGCGCACTGTACAGACGTGCACCCCCTGTAGCAACTGGAGTTCCTGCCCTCTCGGACCTACCTCCGAGGAGAGGTGGACACAGCGCCCGCCTCCGCCTCGCGCGCCGCCAGCCCCGTGCCCTTGCCGGCGCTCGTGGAGGTGATCTGCACCAGCGGTGACTGCGTCGTGTAGAGCAGCTTGTAGGCGGTGTAGCTACCCAGCACCTTCTTCACGTAGTCGCGCGTCTCGTCGAAGGCGATGTGCTCCACCCACTCGTCCACCTCCGCCTGCGGCAGCGCCTTGTGCCAGCGCTCCACGGCCCGAGGGCCCGCGTTGTAGGCGGCCACCGCATACGCGGTGTTCCCCCCGAAGTGCTTGAGGAGCGAGCCCAGGTAGGCCGCGCCCAGGCGCACGTTCTCGGCGGGCTCCAGCAGCTTCTGCTCCCCCATCGCCGGCAGCTTGAGCGCGGCCGCCACATCGCGCGCCGTCGCCGGCATGAGCTGGGTGAGCCCGAGCGCCCCTGACGACGAGCGGGCCCGCGGGTTGAAGCGGCTCTCCTGCCAGATGAGGCCCTGCAGCAGATCCGGATCCAGGCGGTTGGCCTTGGCGTGGCGCTCGATGATCGAGCGGAACGCGAGCGGCCAGGTGGCCTCCCAGATGGGCCGGGAGGAGGGGCTCAGCGGACCGCTCACCTCGTTCCGCAGCGCGGAGCGGGCCACCTTGCGCGCCGCCCAGCCCCGCCCCGTGTGCTGCATCACCTGGTAGAGCAACCGCCCCGGCTTCTCCGGCAGCCCGCGCTGATCCACCGCGAGCAGCTCATCCACCGCGCCGCGCATGCCCAGCCGCATCAGCTCCACGCCCGCCGCGAAGTGCGGATCCTTCGCGAGCCGCCCCATCGGCAGCGGCCACACCACGCTGGGATCCGTTGCGGTCGCCAAGGCGGACTCCACCGCGGAGACAGGCACCGTCTGGGACACCGGCACCGCGCGAACCAGCCGCCCGGGAGCCAGCAGCGCCAGCCGCGAGCGAGCCAGCATCCCGTACCAGATGGCGGGGCGCTCGTTGGCGATGTGCTCGTAGCTGGCGAGCGCCGCATCCACCTGGCTCTGGGTCTCCATCACCCGCGCGTGCCAGTACCGCGCGCGCCAGAGCGCCTCATCCGTCCGAGCCGCCTGCGGCAGCTTCTCCACGGCCTGCAGCGCCGCCAGCGCGGCCGCGCGCTCGCCCCGGCGCTGGTGGAGCCAGAACGCCCGGAAGAGCGCCTCGGAGGCGAAGTTGCCCGCCGGGTAGCGCTGGGCCAGCTCCTCGTACCGCGCCAGGGCGGTGTCCAGCTGCCCCCGCCGCTGGAGGATCCACGCCTCGAAGAAGAGGGCATCGTCGGCGTAGCCGTGCTCCGGATAGTCCCGCGCGAGCGTGTCATAGGTGGTGATGGCGTCCTCCGGATCCATCACCGACTGGGAGTAGCCCAGCAGGAACAGCGCCTGGGGCCTCACGTCCGGCAGATCGCACTGCTGCACCACCGGAGTGAGCATCTGGATGGCCCGGCGGTGCAGCCGCTCCTTGCGCAGGGCCTCGCCATAGATGAGGCGCGCGTTGCAGGCCAGCGGGTCGGGCAGCGTCAGGTGCGGCAGCACCCCATCCAGCTGCGCCATCGCCGCGGCGTTGCGGTGCAGATCCAGCAGCGCGTCGGCGCGGCGCACCTTCCACTTGAGGGGCACCGGCAGCCCCCGCAGCCGCTGCCGGGCCCGCTCCGCCTCGCGAGACAGCGGGCTGGTGGCCCACACCTCGAGCAGCGCCTTGTGCTCCACGTTGTACTTGCCCTGCTTGCGCGCCAGATCGCACGTCTTCATCAAGGCCTGCATCCGGATGGAGTCCGGCCCGCGCGCCTTGCGGCTCTCGATGAGCTCGGACAGCGCGGCCAGCGCCCCGTCGATGTTGCGCCGGCGCTCCAGCACCCGCGCCAGGTTGAAGCGCGCCTCCGGGTACAGCGTGGAGAGCTCGCTGATCGCCTGGTACTGGGTGGCCGCCTGCTCCAGCTTGCGCAGCTGCTCGTTGGCCTGGGCGGCGCGCAGCAGGCAGTGGTCGCGCAGCGGCACGTAGTCCTCCGCGAGCGCCGCGAACTCCTCGGCCGCCGTGGCGAAGTCCCGCAGGTGGAAGGCGCTCTGGGCCTTCAGGAAGCGGACCGGGAGCGTGGCCTCCTCCTTGTCGAGGAGCGCCCGCGCGCGGCGATAGCGACCGCGATCGAACTCCGCCCGGGCCTGCGCGAGCGTGCCCTGCGCGAAGTAGGGAGCGAGCTGCTCCAGCCCGAACGTCACCTCCTCGAGCTCTCCATCGAAAGGCTGCGCGGCGGGCACGTCGAGCAGCTCCTCGAGCTGCTCCTCCGAGAGCACGCCGTCAGCGGCCCCCTCCTCGCCTGGAGCCTGAGCCCACGCCGCCCGCCCGCCCAGCACGCCCACACACGCCACCAGCACCACCAGGGTCTCCGACGAAAGCGAGGAGCCCTTCCACACGCGACCCGATCCAGCCATGCCAGCACCCGCCCGTTGTCCTGGGCTCACATGGATGGTCAACCTGTAGCGCTGCCGGAATGGCTGCCTGCACGCAGACGGTGCGTGCCGTCGTCCAGATGATACGCACCGCCGAGAGCCGCACTGTCGGTGCACGAAACACGACGACTCGCCGCTCTGCGCACTTCACTGCATGCGTAGGCAGCCATGGGAGCGAGTGGCGTGTGGACCTACCTGCGACCTCCTCGAACGGAGTACCATTCCCGAGCAGGCTCGCCCGGGCCGAGGCCCGGAGGGGACACATGAGGACACCGGCGGTGCATCGCTTCATGAGCAGGCTGCGGGCCTGGTACCGGCTCTGGTCTCGCGGCCGGACCGTGCAGCCGCTGCGCCCCATCCTGGAGTGGCTGGGCCGCTACCCGCTCCTGCTCCTCTTCACGGCGCTGCCGCTGCTGTGCGTCTGGGGCCAGTTCGAAGCGATGGGGCTGCCCCGCCTCTTCCTCGCCGAGGACGCGAAGACCTCCTTCTATGCGGGGTTCTTCACCGCGCTGCTCCTGGCGGAGGTGTGCTTCATCGGCTACCTGCTCGACTCGGACGAGCGCTGGGCCATCGCGCGCCGGGGCTCGAAGCCGTGGGGCACGTCCCCCAGCGTCACCTGGTACTTCTTCGGCACGCTCACGTATCCGCTGGGAGTGGCCCTGCTCGTCATCCCTCCCCTGCGGACTGAGCGCTACGCCTTCGCGGCCGGAGTATTCGTGGCCATTGGCATCCCGCTGGTGTGCCTGCTCCTGGTGGCGGAGACGCTGCGCCGGCGGTACCTCGCCGGCCGTCAGCGCTGGCGGTGGCTCCAGAGCTCCGTCGGGCTGCTCACCCGGCACTATCCGACGCGGATCCCCGTGCTGCACCTGCTGCAGCTGGGCTTCGCCGCGCTCTACGTGCTCAGCTACTTCGGCCTGGCCTGGCTGGCCTCGCGGGAGCAAGCCACCTGGGCCACTCCGGCCGTCGTCATCTGCGCGCTGCTGGGCATCCTCACCGCCATCTATGGCGCGGTGCACTTCTTCTTCCCCATCCACACCCCCGGAGCGCTGCTCGCCGCGGCCGCCGCCCTGCTCCTGGTGGCCCGCGTGGGCAGTGACGAGGCCGTCTACTGGCAGCTGCTGCAAGAAGCGCCGCCTCCCGCGTACGCGGACAGCAGCCTGGCCACCGCGGCGGAGGCCAGGCTGCTGTCGGACGATGACACGCTGAGCGCGTGGCTGAAGCAGATGCGCGAGGCGCCTCCCGGCCCGCTCGGTCCACCGACGGAGGCGGGGGTGACGAAGTGCGCTCCAGGCCCCAGGCCCCGGCTCGCCCTGCTCGCCACCAGCGGCGGAGGCATCCGCGCGGCGCTGTGGACGGCGCGCACGCTCGAGGAGCTGGAGAACATCGACGGGTTCTCCCGCTACGTGCGCCTGGTCTCGGGCGCCTCGGGAGGCATGGTCGGCGCGGGGCTATGGGTGGCGTCGATGGAGTCCAGGGATCGGCCCAGCCTGTCGGCGAACCTCTCCCGAGCCATGGAGCAGGACAGCCTCTCGCCCGTGGCGCTGTCCATGCTCCTGCCCTTCGACAAGGGGCGCGGCCACGCGCTGGAGCAGGCGTGGATCAAGCACTCGCGCGACGTGCTGAAGCGAGACTTCGCCGATCTCAAGCCCGGTGAAGAGGCGGGATGGCGCCCCTCGCTCATCTACTCGCCGATGATCATCGAGGACGGGCGGCGTCTGCTCGTGAGCAACCTGGATCTCTCCACGCTGGTGAGGGTCAAGGCGAGCACGCTGAGCGCCAGCGGCAATGATCCGGCGGGCTCGCCCCTGTCGCTCTCGGGCATCCAGCTCTTCCAGCTCTTCCCCCAGCGGCAGAAGGGCCTGAGCGTGGCCACCGCGGCGCGGATGAGCGCCTCGTTCCCATACGTCAGCCCCGCGGCCCAGCTCCCCACCATTCCTCGCGTGCGCGTGGTCGACGCGGGCTACTACGACAACTACGGCGTGGACCTGCTCGCCATGTGGATCAAGGAGCACAGCCAGTGGCTGCGCGAGTGCACCTCCGGTGTGCTGTTGATCCAGATCCGGGACCAGCTGGAGAACGGCCGGCGCACGCAGGTGCTCCTGAACAAGACGCCCTCGTGGCTGCACCAGGCCCTCGCGGGCCTCACCTCGCCCCCCGAGGCCGTGCTGAGCGCCCGGAACGCGAGCATGTCCTTCCGGAACGACGAGCTGATCGGCCTGCTCCAGAGCGAGTTCAACGCGGAGGAGTCCTGCTTCTTCACCACCGTGGCCTTCGAGCTCGACAAGAATGCGCCCCTGAGCTGGTCGCTCTCCTCGAAAGACAAGCGCCTGATCGAGGAGAGCGCCAGCAGTCATGAGTTCCGGACGCAGCTCTCCGCCGTGGAGAAGTGGCTCAAGGCGACGCCGGAGGAGCTGGCGCTCGCGAAGCAGCAGAGCCGGTGCCCGGGAGCGCCAGCGGCTCCCCTCAACTCGGTGAGCCGCACGCCGGAGTAGCCAGCGCTGGCCGATCTGTGAGCCCGCGAACCAAGGCCGCCTCCCTCAGGGCGGTTTTGATCCGAGGGCGTCCCCCCTACCTTGCCCGCGTCGTGGGGGGATTCGGTCATGAATGCACTGTCACTGTGGAGCCTGAGCCGGCGGCTGGCCGGCTATCGTATGCCGCTGGCCTCCCGGCTCGTTCGCAAGCTGGGGCTCGTGCTCTACAGCGCCTATCTCCCGGCGGAGGCGGAGATTGGCGAGCACACGACGCTCGGCTACGGCGGCATCGGCGTCTTCATCCACCCCAAGGCGCGCATCGGCCACCACTGCATCCTGTCGCAGTTCATCTCCATCGGCGGCATGCGCGGACTCGAGGGCGCGCCCACCATCGGGGACTACGTGCGCATCGGCACGGGTGCTCGCATCCTGGGCCCGGTCCGCATCGGTGACTTCGCCGTGGTGGGCGCCAACTCGGTGGTGATGCGCGACGTGCCGGCGGGCACCGTCGTCTTCGGCATCCCGGCGCGTGTCGTGCGAACCCCCGCGGATCCCGTGGCGGAGTACGAGCGGGAGACGGGGAGGCAGGTCTCCCCGGTGGATCGCGAGCGCGCGCCCCGGCCCCGCTCCCAGCACCGGCCTCCGTCCAGGATGCCCCTGCCCGGGCGCAACGAGGTCAGCCCCGGTGAGCAGCCCGATCTCTTCGAACTCGACCCGCAGGTGCTCGCCCCGGACGCGCCACCGCCCGCGAGCGCCTCGGATCCGGCCACCGAGCTCTGGGTCGCCGCCGAGCTCCCATCCCAGGAAAGCCACTCCCGTTGAGGAGGTCTCCCATGCTGTCTTCCCAGATGCTCGCCATCGACGCTCCAGCGGTCGTGGAGCAGATCGCCCAATCCATCCGAACCCAGGTGCTCGGCACCCTGCGCCGCCGAGGCCTCGTGGTGGGCCTGTCCGGCGGAGTGGACAGCGCGGTGGTCGCCGCGCTGTGCGTCCGCGCGCTCGGGCCGAACAAGGTGCTGGCGCTCTTCATGCCCGAGCGCGACAGCTCGGAGGACGCGCTCCGCCTGGGCCGGCTCGTGGCCAGCACCCTGGGCGTGGAGTCGCTGGTGGAGGACATCACCCCGGCCCTCCATGGCGTGAACTGCTACCGGCGCCAGGAGGAGGCCATCCGCCAGGTCTTCCCCGAGTACGGCGAGGGCTGGCGCTGCAAGCTGAGCCTGCCGCCGGTCCTCGACGGCGAGCGCCTCAACGTCTTCCAGCTCACCGTGCAGAGCCCGGACGGCCAGCAGCGCACGGGCCGGCTGCCGCCGAGCGCCTACCTGCAGCTGGTGGCGGCCACCAACTTCAAGCAGCGCCTGCGCAAGATGCTGGAGTACTACCACGCCGATCGCCTGCATCGCGCGGTGGCGGGGACCCCCAACCGGCTGGAGTACGACCAGGGCTTCTTCGTGAAGCAGGGGGATGGCGCGGCGGACCTCAAGCCCATCGCGCACCTGTACAAGACCCAGGTGTACGCGCTGGCCGAGTGCCTGGGCATCCCGGAGGAGGTGCGCAGCCGTCCGCCCACCACGGACACCTTCTCGCTGCCGCAGACCCAGGAGGAGTTCTACTTCTCCCTGCCGTACGGGCGGATGGATCTGTGCCTCTTCGCCCATGACCACGGCCTGCCGGAGGAGGAGGTCGCCCGGGCGCTCGATCTGACGGTGCCGCAGGTGGCCGCGGTCTACCGGGACATCGAGGCCAAGCGGCGCTCCACCCGCTACCTGCACGAGCCTCCCCTGCTCGTCCAGCCGGTCCGGGAGGCCTGAGCATGTGCGGCATCGCGGGAGTGTTCGCGCTCGAGGAGGGGCTGGCGCCGCCGTCCATCGAGCAGCTCAATCGGATGGCGTCCGCGCTGCACCACCGGGGGCCGGATGCCTCCGGCATCTTCCGGGACACGCGCGTCGGCCTGGCCCACACCCGGCTGGCCATCGTGGACCCGGAGCGAGGGCAGCAGCCGCTGGGCAACGTCGAGGGCACGGTGTGGCTCGTCTTCAACGGGGAGATCTTCAACCACGTGGAGCTGCGCGAGGAGTTGGAGGCGCAGGGCCACACCTTCCGGACACGCTGCGACACCGAGGTGGTGCTGCAGGCCTACGAGCGCTGGGGCCCGGAGGCCTTCGAGCGCTTCGACGGGCAGTGGGCGGTGGCGCTGTGGGACTCGCGCGAGCGCAGGCTCGTGGTGTCGCGGGATCCACTGGGCATCCGGCCCCTCTACCTCTGCGTCCACGGACACCATCTCTACCTGGCCAGCGAGGTGAAGGCGCTCTTCGCCGGCGAGCCTTCCCTGCCGCGCGAGCTGGACCCCGTGGGGCTGGATGAGACGTTCACCTTCTGGACGGCCGTTGCCCCGAGGACCGTGTTCCGCGGCGTCACCGAGCTGGAGCCCGGCCACACGCGCCTCTACCAGGCGGGCCAGGTCAGGGAGCTTTGCCACTGGCGGCCCCGCTTCCCGCCCGAGGTGGAGCAATTCCAGGGCTCCGTCGCCGAGGCCGCCGAGGCCGTGGGGCAGGCCCTGCGGAACGCGGTGCGGCTCCAGGTGACGCGAGCGGACGTGCCCGTGGGCAGCTACCTCTCGGGCGGCCTGGACAGCTCGCTGGTGGCGGCGCTGGGCCGGCAGATGGTGGCCGGGCGCTTCCATACCTTCTCGCTGCGCTTCACCGACGCGGAGTACGACGAGACGGAGTACCAGCGGATGGTGGCCCGGAGGATCGGCAGCGAGCACCAGGAGCTGCTGGTGTCTCGCTCGGACATCGCCCAGGCCTTCCCACGGGTGATCGCCCACGCGGAGCGCCCCCTGCTGCGCACCGCGCCCGTTCCCCTGTACCTGCTGTCAGGGCTGGTGAGGGACTCGGGGCTCAAGGTGGTGCTCACCGGCGAGGGCGCCGACGAGGTGTTCGCCGGCTACGATCTCTTCCGTGAGGCGAAGGTGCGCCGCTTCTGGGCGCGGCAGCCCGACTCCACGCTGCGGCCCCGGCTGCTGGCGCGGCTCTACCCCTACCTGACGCGTTCGCCCGTCTCCGAGCGGGCCATGGCGCAGCGCTTCTTCGGGCGCAACCTCGCGCGCTGGCGCGAGCCGGGCTTCTCGCACGAGCCGCGCTGGCACACGACGTCCGCGCTCAAGCGCCTCTTCAGCGCCAGCCTGCGAGAGGCCCTGCAGGGCCTGGACGCCATCGAGCGCCTGCGGAGCTCGCTCCCGGCGGAGTTCCACCGCTGGCAGCCCCTCTCGCAGGACCAGTACCTGGAGATGCGCACCCTGCTGTCCGGCTACCTGCTGGCCGCGCAGGGAGACC
Source organism: Hyalangium gracile (assembly GCF_020103725.1). Lineage (NCBI taxonomy): Bacteria > Pseudomonadati > Myxococcota > Myxococcia > Myxococcales > Archangiaceae > Hyalangium > Hyalangium gracile. The sequence goes on from NZ_JAHXBG010000005.1 coordinate 348,716, forward strand.
GGGTGCTCATGGCGCACTCCGTGGAGGGGCGCTTCCCCTTCCTGGATGCCAGCGTGATGGCGCTGGCCGCCTCCCTGCCCCCCTCCTTCAAGCTGCGAGGACTGGACGAGAAGCACGTGCTCAAGCGCGCGAGCCGGGAGCTGCTCCCGCCCGCCATCCTGCGGCGCAAGAAGCAGCCCTACCGCGCGCCGGACGCCATGTGCTTCGTGGAGCCCTCCGCGCGAGAGTGGGTGGAGGAGCTGCTCTCCGAGCACGCGCTCACCGACAGCGGGCTGTTCGAGCCCCGCGCGGTGGAGCAGCTGTGGCGCAAGTGCCTGGCCCAGGGCGACCAGCGGCCGCTGTCCAACGCGGACAACATGGCGCTGGTCGGCGTGGTGTCCACCCAGCTGCTCCACTTCCAGCTCGTGCGCCGGGCTCCCGAGTGGAGCCCCACCCAGAGCACCGACTCCCTGACGGACCTGCTGCCTCACCCTCTGAGGGCCCTACCATGAACCCTGCCATTCCCCTGCTGCACGACTTCCTCCTCCACTCCGCGCGGCGCCTGCCGAACAAGGTGGCGCTCGTCTGTGGAGACCAGCGCTTCACCTACGCGGACCTGGATCAGCGCTCCAACGCCCTGGCGCACGCCCTGCAGCGGCGCGGCGTGGTCCGAGGCGACCGCGTCATCGTCTTCGCGGAGAACACCGCCGAGGCGGTCATCTCCTTCTGGGCGGTGCTGAAGGCCAACGCGGTGGTGGTGATGGTGAGCCCGCTGACGCGGGCCGACAAGCTGGCCTACTACCTCAACGACTGCCGCGCGACGGCGCTCATCTCCGAGGGGCGCCTGGCCTCCGAGTTCCTCCCCGCCATGACGCGCACCTGCCACCTGCGCACCGCCCTCATCGCGGGCAACACGCCCTCCCCCCTGATGGACGGCATGGCGGCGATCACCCCCTGGGAGAAGGCGCTCGCCGACGAGACGTCCTCCGCCCCGCCGCCGCGCCGCTGCCTCGACGTGGACCTGGCCGCCATCATCTACACCTCCGGCAGCACCGGCGAGCCCAAGGGGGTGATGCTCACCCACCGCAACATGCTCACCGCCGCCACCTCCATCTCCACCTACCTGCGGATGGTGGAGGACGACGTGGTGCTCAACGTGCTGCCGCTCGCGTTCGACTACGGGCTCTACCAGGTCATCCTCACCGCGCGCGTGGGCGGCCGGCTGGTGCTGGAGCGCTCCTTCGCCTTCCCCGCCCGGGTGCTCCTCAAGCTGGTGCAGGAGGGCGTGACGGGCTTCCCCGCGGTGCCCACCATCTTCTCCATCCTCGCGGAGATGAAGGGCCTGTGGGGCCAGGACTTCTCCCGGCTGCGCTTCGTGACGAACACCGCCGCGGCGCTCTCGCTCAAGCACATCCGGATGATCCGCGAGCTGTTCCCCCAGAGCCGCGTCTACTCCATGTACGGGCTCACCGAGTGCAAGCGCTGCACGTACCTGCCGCCCGAGGATCTCGACCGCAAGCCCACCAGCGTGGGCATCCCCATCCCCAACACCGAGGTGTGGGTGGTGGACGAGAACGGCCAGCGCCTGGAGCCGGGGCAGATCGGCCAGCTCGTCGTGCGCGGCGCCACGGTGATGCGCGGCTACTGGGAGAAGCCCGCCGCCACCGCCGAGCGGCTCAAGCCGGGCCCGCTGCCGGGCGAGTACGTCCTCTACACCGGGGACCTGTGCCGGATGGACGAGGAGGGCTACGTCTACTTCGTGGCGCGCATGGACGACATCATCAAGTCCCGCGGCGAGAAGGTGGCGCCCAAGGAGGTGGAGTCCACCCTGATGAACATCCCGGGCGTGAAGGAGACGGCCGTCATCGGCGTGCCGGATGCGACGCTCGGCCAGGCCGTGAAGGCGTTCGTGGTGCTCGAGCAGGGCGCCAGCCTCACCGAGAAGGATCTCCAGCGCGAGTGCCTGCGCGCCCTGGAGCCCCACGCGGTGCCTCGCTACATCCAGCTCGTGCCCAGCCTGCCGAAGACGAGCACCGGGAAGATCAAGAAGACAGACCTGAGCTGAAGGAGGAGGACAGGGCCATGGAGATCCAACGCGTGCTGTGGCAGTTCATCACCACCCAGTTCTACCCGGGCGAGGACTTCGCCCTGGACGAGAACACCTCCCTGCTCGACTCGGGGCTCATCGACTCGACGGGAGTGCTGGAGCTCATCACCTTCCTCGAGGGCGAGTTCGGCATCGCCATCGACGATCTCGAGGTGGTGCCGGAGAACCTGGACTCGCTGGCCCGCATCACGGCCTTCGTGGCCCGCAAGCAGGCCACGGCCAAGCCCAAGGCCCAGCCCGCGTGAGGCGCCCGGGGCCCGGCCTCGCCGCACCCGGGGCCGGGCTCACTCCTCGGCGAAGGGCTGGACGGACTGCGCCACCGCCAGCTCCTGGCGCGCCTCGCTGAGCTCCGAGTTCGTCGCGCGCAGCCGGTCCGACAGCACCTGCACGAAGCTCCAGAGCATCTTCACCGCGAGGATGGACTCGCGCTTCATCAGGCTCATCAGGTCCGGCCGGGAGATGACCATCGTCCGCGTGGGCTCGGTGGCGCGCACCGTCGCCGAGCGCGGCGCGTTGTCGATGAGCCCCATCTCTCCGAAGTGCCCGCCGGCGCGCAGCTCCGCGATCTCCACGCCGTTCTTCTCGATCACCACCCGGCCGCGGATGACGACGAACAGCTCCTCGCCCGGCTGGCCCTCCACGACGATCTCCCGCCCCGCGGGGAAGGTGCGCGTGGTGGCGATGGACAGCACCGCCGTCTGCTCCTTGTACGTGAGGTGGCGGAAGAGCGGGATCTTCCGCAGCGCCTCCATGCGCGACTGCGCCTCGCTCGTCTCCTCGCTGGCCACCGCGCCGTCGCCGGCCACCTTCACCACCACCGCGGTGATGTTGTCCTTGCCGCCGCGCTCGTTGGCCGTGTCGATGAGCTTCTTGGGCAGGTCCGGCGCCGCCACCGTGCCCACCATCGGCAGGTACTCCTCGTCCTCGACGTAGCCGTGCAGGCCGTCCGAGCAGAGGATGAAGACGTCCCCCGGCATCAGGTCGACGATCAGGGTGTCCACCTGCACGGACTCCTGGATGCCGACCGCGCGGGTGATGACGTTGCGGTACTGGGAGCTGGCCGCCTGCTCCTTGGTGATGGTGCCGGCCTTGAGCTGCGCGGCCACCAGCGTGTGGTCCTCCGTGAGCCGGTGACACTGGCCGTGCCGCACCAGGTACACGCGCGAGTCACCCACGTGGCCGATGACGCCCTTGTTGCCGCTGAGCGCCAGGCACACGAACGTGGTGCCCATGCCCCGCTTGGCCGCGTCCGACATCGCCATCCGGTAGATGTCGGCGCACGCCCGCTGGATGGCCACCTCCACCAGCGCCGCCGCCGCCGCCCGGCTGTCCTGCGACGGGTTGGTCGCCAGGTCCTTGAGCAGGTGCTTGTTGGCGGTGATGTGCTGCTTGACCACCTCGGTCGCCCGAGCACTGGCGACCTCTCCCGCGGCGTGGCCGCCCATACCGTCAGCGACGATGTAGAGGCCCAACTGCGGATCCACCAGCATCGAATCTTCGTTGTGCTGGCGCTTGCGGCCGACATCCGTCAAACCGAACGCTTCTGTGGTCAATGCCACTGCGACACTCCCGTAACTCCGAGGGATGACTCCGCACGTTACGCAGCCACGCGAAGACCTGGCAAGGTTGACCCTCCACGTCCTCTGAGCGGCCACGCGGTCATAGGCGACCTGCCGGGGTCAGCGCCAGTCCGCGAAGAACCCCACGAGTACCCCCCCCGCGAACAGCCGGGCCACGCTGCGCTTGCGGTAGCTGAAGGGCTCGCCATACCCGACGCTCACCCCCAGCACGGTGGAACCGAGCTGGTAGCCCAGGTGGAACCGCCCCTCCACCAGCCCGGCGGAGTAGCGCTCGTCGTCCACATTGGTCATGTGGGCGCCATACCAGAGAGGTCCTCCCGTCACTTGGAACCCCCAGTGAATGCCATCGGGACTCTGGTTACGGTAGCCCATCCCCACCTGGGCCGTGTGCTCATAGAAGGAGTCGACCGGCACGTCGAACCCTTCCAGGGCCGTGCCCGGCCGCGCCACCGCGTACCCGATGCCCCCCTCCGCCACGAACACCAGCGCGTCCTTGCGCTTCTCGAAGAAGGTGACCTGCCACTGGAGGCGCGGCTGGGGCGTCACCATCCCCCGCCTCAGGTAGGTGCCCAGGAACGCCCCGCGCGGCAGCCAGACGGGCGTCCTGCCGCCCTGATGGAAGGTGGGCGCCGAGGGGTCCCCCGACAGCGGGGCGGCGTCCTCCGCTTGTGCCCAGGCAGCCGTGGAGAGTCCGAACAGCAGGGAAAACGCGAGCAGTTGGCGTGACATGCTACCTTTACCGCCACTCCAGACGGCGCTTGTCAACGAAGTGTTGGGTTGGCTATAGCAGGCACCCTCTACCGGCTGTACCGGGAGGGTTTTTTGGCCACGTCGCTCCGGGCGTTCGTCTTCCTCGACTCACTGCAGCCGCAGCTTGCCGCGCACATCTGTACGACGTGCCGCGGCTACTTCCCGGTGCCCTACGTGGCGTCGATCTTCGTCGAGATCGCCCCCGGCATGGCCATCCACGGGCTGATCGACACCGCGCTCAAGAGCACGCGGGTCCACCCGGCCACCCTGGTGGTGGAGCGTGCCTACGGCATGCTCGAGGTGCACCACGAGGACAAGGGCGAGGTGCGCAGCGCCGGCGACGCCATCCTCACCCACCTGGAGGCCAAGGAGGAGGACCGCATCAAGCCGAAGCTGGTCTCCAACACCATCATCCGCGGCATCGAGCCGATGCACGCGATGATCCTCGACAAGATCCGCTTCGGCTCGATGATCGAGCCGGGCCAGTCGCTCTTCATCCTCGAGTGCGAGCCCGCGGCGTACGCGGCGCTGGCTGCCAACGAGGCGGAGAAGGCGGCCAACGTGAAGCTGGTGGACGTCACTCCGTACGGCGCCTTCGGCCGGCTCTACATGGCGGGCGACGAGGCGGAGATCGACGCGGCGGCGGCGGCGGCGGTGGCGGCGCTCAAGGGCATCACCGGCAAGGAGCCGGCGTCCTTCAAGGACAAGTGATTCGGCCGGACCCTCGCGGGACGGCGTGACGTGGTTTCACCGCAACAGCGGAGAGGAACGAACAGATGGCGGATGCACTCGGGCTGATCGAAACGAAGGGCTTCGTCGGCATGGTCGAAGCGGCGGACGCGATGGTGAAGGCGGCCAAGGTGGAGTTCGTCGGCTACGAGAAGATCGGCGGCGGCTACGTGACGGCCATCATCCGCGGCGACGTGGCGGCGGTGAAGGCGGCCACCGAGGCCGGGGCCCGTGGCGCCGAGCGCGTGGGCGAGCTGGTCTCCGTGCACGTCATCCCGCGCCCGCACGGCAACCTGGACATGGTGCTGCCGCTGGGCCGCAAGGGCACCGCCAAGGCCGACAACACCTGAGCCACGGCGCCCTCTCCCTCGCGGAGGGGGCCCCGCTGAGCCAGCCAGGAGCCACGCATGCTGATGGGCAAGGTCATGGGGACGGTGGTCTCCACCCGCAAGGAGGAGGAGCTCGAGGGCCTCAAGCTGCTCGTCCTGCGTGGCATGGACCTGGAGGGCAAGGTGAACGGGCCGGTGGTGGTGGCGGTGGATGCGGTGGGAGCGGGCGTGGGCGAGGTGGTGCTCTACTGCTCCGGCTCCAGCGCCCGGCAGACGAAGGTGACGAAGGACCGCCCCGTCGACGCGACCGTCATGGCCATCGTCGACCAGCTCGAAGTGGGCGGAACACTGAAGTACGTCAAGGAGTAGGCACCCCCATGCCAGTCGTGAAAGTCCGGGCCCCCAAGAGCCAGACCAAGGGCGACTCCCTGGGCCGCAAGGTCACCGAGAAGACGAGCGACCTGCTGGCGCAGAGCGATCGGGTCCTCGTGGTGTACGGCAAGGAGACCGCCAGCATCTACTACGAGGGCTCCGAGCTGCCCCCCTCGCTGCCCCGCGCCTCGTGATTGAAGCGGCGGGCGCCCTGCCCCGCCGGGAGCCTTGCCGATGAGCCTCGACGCGAAGCAGATCGACGCCATCGTCGATCAGGTGGTCCGCAAGCTCTCCAAGGAGCTGTCGGAGCTGCCCCAGCCGGTGCCCGCCCCCGCGCTGCCGCCGCATGGCCATGCCGATGATCGGCGTGGCAGCGAGCGCCGCTACGGCACCTCTCCCCTGCAGCCCGAGGCCAGGCCCCCCGTGCCCACGGGCCGGGCCGCCGCCTTCCACCGCGGCCGCAAGGGCATCTTCGACGACCTGGACGCCGCCACCGAGGCCGCGCGCGCCGCCTTCGAGCAGTGGAGCGACGCTCCGCTGGAGATGCGCGACCGCGTCGTCGAGGCCATGCGAGAGACGACTCGCCGCGCCGCCCGCGAGCTGTCCGAGATGGCGGTGAAGGAGACGGGCCTGGGCCGCGTGGAGGACAAGATCAAGAAGAACCTCCTGTGCGCCAACAAGACGCCGGGCACGGAGATCCTCCAGCCGCGCGCCTTCACGGGCGACCACGGGCTGACGCTGCTGGAGCGCGCGCCCTATGGCGTCATCGGCTCCATCACGCCGACCACCAACCCCACCGAGACGATCATCAACAACGGCATCGGGATGATCGCCGGGGGCAACGCGGTGGTGTTCAACGTCCACCCGAGCGCCAGGAAGGTGAGCGCGCACCACATCCAGCTGCTCAACGAGGCCATCGTCTCGGTGGGCGGGCCGGAGAACCTCTTGTGCGCGCTGGCCGAGCCGACGATCGACTCGGCGCAGGCGCTGATGAAGCACAAGAACGTGCGGCTGCTGGTGGTGACGGGCGGGCCAGCGGTGGTGCGCGCGGCGATGAACTCGGGCAAGCGGGCCATCGCGGCCGGCCCGGGCAACCCGCCGGTGGTGGTGGACGAGACGGCGCACCTGGATCGCGCGGCCCGGGACATCGTGGACGGCGCCTCGCTGGACAACAACATCGTCTGCATCGTGGAGAAGGAAGTGTTCGCGGTGGCCTCCATCGCGGACGAGCTCAAGCAGCGGATGGAGCGCCACGGCGCCTTCGAGGTGACGGGCGCGGCCATCCACCGGCTGGAGAAGCTGGTGGTGCACGACGGCCACCCGGTGAAGGACTGGGTGGGCAAGGACGCGGAGAAGATCGCCGAGGCCGCCGGCATCCGGGTGCCCAAGGGCACGCGGCTGCTGTTCGCGGAGGTGGATCCGACGCACTCCTTCGTCCAGGCGGAGCTGCTGCTGCCGGTGATCGGCTTCGCGCGGATGCGCAACGTGGAGGACTGCATCACCGCCGCCGTGCAGGCCGAGCACGGCTTCGGGCACACCGCGACGATGCACTCGACGAACCTGGACAACCTCAGCACGATGGCGCGGCTCATCAACACGTCCATCTTCGTGAAGAACGGGCCCTCCTTCGCCGGGCTGGGGATGACGGGCGAGGGCTACACCTCCTTCACCATCGCCTCGCCGACGGGAGAGGGGCTCACCACGGCGGTGAACTTCACTCGCGAGCGGCGCTGCACGCTCAAGGACTCGTTCCGCATTGTCTGAGCCCCTGCCACTTCCCGGCCCCGCGCTGGCGCTGCTGGAGCTGGACTCCATCGCGCGTGGCTACGTCGTGGCCGACGCGGTGGTGAAGCGCGCGGCGGTGACGCTGTCGCTCGCGGAGGCGGTGACGCCGGGCAAGTACCTGCTGCTCTTCTCCGGCGAGGTGGCGGAGGTGCAGGAGTCCTTCCAGGCCGGCGTGGAGACCGCCGGGCGCACCCTGCTGGACAAGCTGCTGCTGCCCATGGCCGCGCAGGGCCTGGTGGACGGCCTGCAGGGCCGCTTCTCCCGCATCGACGGCGAGAGCGTGGGCATCGTCGAGACGCACACGGTGGCCGCGGCGCTGCTGTGCGCGGACGTGGCGCTCAAACGCGCCGAGGTGGTGCTGGAGCGGCTCCAGCTCGCTCGGGGCATCGGCGGCAAGGGCGTCTTCGTGCTCTCCGGAGAGCAGCACATGGTGGAGGCGGCGCTCGAGGGCGCGGCGACGGCGGTGGAGTCCCACCTGCTGCTGACCACGGAGCTCATCCAGCGTCCCAGCCCCGAGCTGCGCGGACGGGTGCTCTAGCAGCCTACCCTCTCGCAGATCCAACTTCAGAAGAACGTTTCGCGCGAACGTCCTGCCCGTCTGGCAGCCGACCGATGGCTCCCGCACAACGTACGTTGGTCGACGAATGGGGGTCCCTCGGGACTTCACGGACTCCCGGTGATTCAGGGGCGAGAGTACACATTTCTACATGAGCAACGTGCCCGTGCCTGTCTTACCGGAGGGAGTCGTGACGGAGCATCCTCTGGGAGTACGGGCCGTGCCGGCCTTGGCTCCGGAGCGAGTCTCCGCGCAGGCGGAGGCGCTGCCCTACCGCGATCTGTTCCTGGCGCTGGCCGAGGAGCTGCCAGACGCGATCTTCACCAAGGATCTGCAGGGTCGCTACACGTACATCAACAGCGCGGGGGCACGCTTCCTGGGCCGTCCCGCCGAGGAGATCCTCGGCCGCAGGGACTGCGAGCTGCTGGGGCTGGAGGAGGCGCGCAACTCACAGGAGTTCGATCGCCAGACGCTGCTGGCCGGGCGCACGCTGCACGCGGAGATGAGCGAGTGGCTGGCGGGCGTGCAGCGCGAGTGGCTGTCCACGAAGGGCGTGCTGCGGCGAGCGGATGGGCAGGTGACGGGGCTGTTCGGCATCTGCCGGGATGTGTCGGACCACCGGCGCAGCGAGGCGGCCCGGAGCCAGAGCGAGGCGCTGTTCCGCGCGGCGTCGAGCAACAGCTTCGATGCGTTCTTCATCGTCCGGGCCGATTCGGAGGGGCTGCGCCTGCTGCACGTGAACACGCACGCCGAGGCGCTGCTGGGCTGCGCGGCGCGCCAGGCCGAGGGGCACCTGCTCTCCGACTTCCCCCAGGCGGCCTTCATCGCGCCGCCGCCGCTGTGCCAGGAGGTGTGGCGGACGGGCAAGCCCCATGACGAGGAGCTGAAGCAGGTGCTCCCGCGACACGGCCGTCGGTGGTTCCGCCGCCAGCTCAGCGCGGTGGGCGAGTGCATGGCCGTCATGGTGCGAGACATCACCGAGCACCGCGAGAACGAGCTGCGCCTGCGGCTCAACGAGCGGATGGCGGCGGTGGGCATGCTGGCCGCGGGCGTGGCGCACGAGATCAACAACCCGCTGGCGTTCGTGCTGAGCAACCTGCACTACATCGAGAAGGAGCTGCGCCGGCTGAAGCTCGCCCAGAGCGACCTGGGCGAGATGATGGAGGCGATCACCGACGCGCGCGAGGGCGCCGAGCGCATGCGCGGCATCGTGCAGAGCCTGCGCTCGCTCGCGCGGGGAGACTCGGTCAACACGCAGCCGATGGACCTCCACGAGGTGCTGGACAACTCGGTCCAGCTGGCGTGGGGGCGGCTGCGCAGCCGGGGGAACGTGGTGCGCGATTACGCCGAGCTGCCGCAGGTGCTGGCCAACTCGGTCCAGCTCTCCCAGGTCTTCGTGAACCTGCTGGTGAACGCGGCCCAGGCCCTGCCCGAGTCGGGGGGAGGCGAGATCCGGGTGGTGACGCGCCAGCACAGCGACTCGATGGTGCGGGTGGAGGTGCACGACACCGGTTGCGGCATCCCGGTGGAGAACCTCGAGCGCATCTTCGAGCCCTTCTTCACCACGAAGCCGGTGGGAGAAGGTACGGGCCTGGGGCTGTCCATCAGCCACGACATCGTCCGAGGGCTGGGCGGCGAGCTGACCGTGAACAGCACCCCGGGCGTGGGGACCACCTTCCGCCTCCTGCTGCCGGTGGCCCCCGAGGACGCTCCCTCGGGCTCCACGCAGGGCGAGGTCCACTGACCCCCAGGGACCGTCCGCTGACACGGACGATTCGTCCGCGTTGGGAGACGGTCCGGGGAACCGGTGTAATTCCGATGACTTAGAGAGGAGCCGGTCCCCACTCAGTGGGGAGCAGCCCGTTCGCCACTCCTGACTCAGTCAGGAGTAGCCACGCGCCAGTCCCCACTCAGTGGGGAGCAGCCCGTTCTCCACTCCTGACTCAGTCAGGAGTAGCCTCTCGCCGAGTTCCTCTCCGTGGGGAGTAGCCCGTTCGCCACACCTGACTCAGTCAACTGGATGACGCCCTCAATATCGTCGTCACGGGGTGCAAACGATGACGACGCAAAGCAGCCTCGGCATCATCGTCTACGCGCCTGCTCTGGTAGGCAATGACCCGCGGACGCTCGATAGCGTCCATGGGATGGAAAAGGCGCTCTCCGGCTTGCGCCTGGAGTGGCGGCTCTCCGACAGCGGGCGCCCCATCGCATTGCCGCAGCGCGATGCGTGGCTCGCAGAAAAGACGCGGGACGGGAAATTCCCTATCCTGTGTAACGGGGATGAGAGCTACCCCGTGACGATTAATGGGAGGGGAAGAGATGGGCTTTTCAGCCCAGGCGGTCAGCCCCTGTTTGAGGTGCATGCGGAACTGCCACTGGACGAGCGCGTGAGTGCGTCGGCGGCGGCTGTGCTCGAGGGCGTGGCGGAGGGGGCGTGTGCGCTGTGGGGGGAGGCGACGCCATACGCCGCTGCGGTGGACATCGCGTATCAGACAGCCCCCACGCAGGAGGGGCCGCCGTCCCCACGCCGGGGGCTGCCCGCCCTGAAGCTCTTCGAGCACATCCGCTCGCCTGAAATTCCCGCTTACCTCGGGTGGCTGAACTATTGGTCGGCCGCTGCCGCACGCGCCATCGGATTCCCAGCCCCCGCGCGCGACGCCGAGCTGCTCTCGCGGGCGCGGCGCACGGCGTCGGGCGGGTGGGTGGTGCAGCTCACGGAGGCACCGCTCGAGCTCGACACCCCCGCCCACCTGGACGCGCTGAAGCGCGCCTACGAGCGCTTCCCGGAGATCGGCGGGCGCGTCACTCCGCGCTGAGGGGACTGCTGCTCTCCCTAGCTGCTGTCTGCGAGATATGGGGCAGGCGGTCCCCGAAACCCACGCCAAAGGGGGAGGCACTCGGGGAGGGAGGAGGTGGCGTCACGCCCCCTTGGCGGCGTGCATAACTTGAAGTGTTGGAGTACTCATGTTCGTTCCGGAGGGCCACGCCGATACGCTGGGGTTTCGGCCATGATGGAGGAGCCTACGAGGGGAATGGCGCTCGGAGAGCTGCTCGCGCGGTTTCGGCAGCGGCTCATCGCCTCCTGGCTGGAGCGCGCCGAGCAGCGGCTGCATCCGCCGCTGAGCCGGGCCGCACTGGCGGACAGCATGCCCGGGTTCGTGGATGAGCTCGTCCGCCGGTTGGGCGCCAGCCCTCCCGGCGCGGGCCCGCGCGCCGCGCCCGAGAGGGGCTCGGCGCCGGTCCGTGTCCCTTCGCGCGTGCCCGAGGGGGCCAGCCTCGAAGTCATCCTGTCGGAATATGGCCTGCTGCGCGAGTCCATCCTGGAGCTCGTCGAGGAGTTCGGGCTGTCGATGACGGTGGGCGAGGTGCGCGTGCTCTCCCTCTGCCTCGAGCAGGCCATGGCGGGAGCGGCCTTCCACGCCTTCCAGCAACGCGAGGCGGAAGCGGAGGTGGCCCTGGCGCGGATGCGGCAGCTCGTCGACGCCAACATCGTGGGCCTCATCTTCTGGGATCTCGAAGGGGACATCACGGACGCCAACGAAGTCTTCCTCTCCTCCGTCGGCTACACGCGGCGGGAGCTGGAGGCGGGGCTCGTCAACTGGCGCAGCCTCACCCCGCCGGAGTGGCTGGAGCAGGATCAGCAACTGGTGGCGGAGCTGCTCGCGACGGGGAAGCATCGGCCCGCCGAGAAGGAGTATTTCCGCAAGGACGGGAGCCGGGTGCCCATCGTGGTGGCCTCCACCTTCTATCCGGGCAGCAAGCGCGAGGGCGTGGGCTTCGTCCTGGACATCAGCACCCGCAAGCAGGTGGAGACGGCGCTGCGCGAGAGCGAGGCGCGAGCACGCGCGGTCGCCGCCGCGGCCGAGTCCGAGCGGGCCTTGCTCGATGCCATCCTCGAGGCGGCGCCCGTGGGCATCATCGTCGCGGATGCCAATGGCCGCATCCTGCGCATGAACTCCGCCAACGCGCGCTTGTGGGGCCCCGCGCCCCTCTCCGAGAGCGTGGAGGCCTACCGGGACTGGCAGGGGCGGTGGGCCGACGGCTCGGAGCGGCACGGCCGCCCCGTGCAGCCCGCGGAGTGGGCGCTGTCGCGAGCCCTGCGCGGAGAGGTGACGCCGGGGGACGTGGTGGAGATCGTCCCCTTCGACGCGCCCGGGGCGCGCCGGACCATGGTGAACTCCGGCGCGCCGGTGCGGACCCCGGAGGGGCGCATCATCGGAGGCGTGGTCGCGCAGATGGACATCACCGCGCGCCTGCACGCCGAGACCGCGTTGCGCGAGAGCGAGGCCCGCTTCCGGGCGCTCGCCGACAACATCTCGCAGCTGGCCTGGATGGCGGACGCGACAGGCTTCATCTCCTGGTACAACCGCCGCTGGTACGAATACACCGGCACCACCTACGAGCAGATGCGGGGCTGGGGGTGGAGGGCCGTGCATGATCCCGCGCACCTGCCGCGGGTGGAGGAGCGCTTCCGGCAGGCCATCCACTCCGGGCAGGAGTGGGAGGACACCTTCCCGCTGCGCGGCAGGGACGGGCGGTTGCGCTGGTTCCTGTCCCGGGCGATGCCCGTGCGAGACGAGCAGGGGCAGGTCATCCGCTGGTTCGGCACCAACACCGACGTGGAGGAGCATCGCCGCCAGGAGGCCGCGCTGCGCGAGGCCGTGCAGGCCCGCGATGTGTTCCTCTCCGTGGCGGCGCATGAGCTGAAGACGCCGATCACCAGCCTCGCCCTGCGCCTGGCGCAGTTGCGCAAGGACACGGAGGCGGAGCCGGAGGGCCGCGCGTCGAGCTCCTCCACGCTCCGCCGCCTGGAGGCCGCCGAGAGCCAGGTGCGCAGGCTGAAGGGCCTGGTGAACAGCCTGATTGACGTGTCGAGCATCGCCGGCGAGGGGCTCTCGGTCACGCTCGAGGAGATCGACGTGGCGGAGGTCGTCCGAGACGTCACCCGGGCCATGGCTCCCCAGGCCGAGCGCATGGGCTCACCCCTGGAGGTGAGGGTGTGTGAGCGCGCCCTGGGCCGGTTCGATCGGGAGCGGTTGGGGCAGGTGCTGAGGAGCCTGCTGGGCAACGCCATCAAGTTCGGGCCCGGCAAGCCTATCCGCGTCGAGCTGGACATGGAGGGCCCATGGGCGCGGCTGCGCGTCCGTGACGAGGGTATCGGCATCGCCCCCGAGACGCTGGGCCGGCTCTTCGGGAAGTTCGAGCGCGGCGTGCCGGAGCGGCACTACGGGGGCCTGGGACTGGGGCTGTACGTGACCCGGCACCTCATCGAGGCCATGGGCGGCACGGTGCGGGTGGAGAGTGCCCTCGGGCAAGGCGCCACGTTCATCGTCGAGCTGCCCCTGCTCGGCGCGCCCTGCCTGGAGGGCCAGGACCGCTAGCGCGAGGGCTCCCACCTCTGCATGGGCCTTGTGAGCAGCCCAACCCTCCAGCAAGGCTAGAGGCAGTTCACCGTCGAACGTAGGCCACCCGAGCGAGTATCCTGGCGAACGGATGTTGGGTACCGCTGTCGCCATGCCGAGCACTGGGAAGAGAGCTTCCATCGCGACCAGGAATACGAAAACGCGCCCCGAGCGTGCCAGTACGGACCAGAGCCTGCGCTCCGAGCGGGAGAAGGCCGATCTCGAGTACGACAAGCGGCAGACGGCGATTGATGAGGCGGAAGATGCCGCCATCCACAAGGCCCGGGGCAAGGCGGATAAGAACTTACGCGCGGCCCGCCACCGCGCGGATTCGGAGCTGACACGGAGCAAGACACCCGTGAAAGCCCGGGAGAAGCTTTCCCGGGAGCGGGCGAATGAGGACACCGCGCTACAGGAGGAGCGGGCCACCGCTGATGAGGCGCGGCGGGACGAGCGCGCGGAGCGCAAGCGTGCCCTGGCTGCGCTCCTTCACCTGGAACGAGAGGCCACCGACAAACACCTGCTGCTCGAGCGGCTGCGCTCCGATGAAGGGCTGGTGACGCGGGAGCAGATCCTGGAGATGGTCAACCACGATTTGTTCTCACTGCTCGGGGGCATCGCTCTACAGGCGGACCTTCTCCTTCAGAATGCCGCCGAGGACGCGGTGGGCAGGAAGACAGCGACAGCCGCCAGGTACATCCAGCGCTTCACCGCCGGAATGAAGCGGCTGATCGGCGACCTGGTGGATGTGGCCAGCCTCGACGCGGGCAAGCTCCGCGTCACTCCCGTGCAGCAGGACGCTACCGAGCTCGTGCGGGAGTCCGTCGAGGCGTTCCTCCCCCTGGCCCGTGCCCAGGGGCTCGCTCTCGAGGCGCGGACTGGAGAGAAGAAGGTGATGGCGAAGCTCGATCATGACCGCGTCCTCCAGGTCCTCGCCAACCTGCTGAGCAATGCCATCAAGTTCACCCCGAAGGGAGGCAGGATCTCGATTCGAGTCGAGCCGGCCGCTCAGGGCGTTCTCTTCTCCGTGACGGACACCGGCTCGGGAATCCCGAGCGAGCAGCTGGAGGCCGTGTTCGAGCGTTACTGGCAGGCCCACAACGGGGGCCCAAGAGGGCTGGGACTTGGGCTCTACATCTCCAAGGGCATCGTGGACGCCCATGGGGGACGGATCTGGGTTGAGAGTCAGCCAGGCAAGGGCAGCACCTTCTCGTTCACGATTCCGGGGTGACGGTGCTCAGGCGCGTCGGTGCCGCAGCGCCAGCAGCTCCCAGTCGATCTCGTGGCCGTTGGTGTGCTTGCGCAGGACGCCGAAGCGGGCCAGCGCATGGCTGCGCCGGTTCCCCGGCACGAAGTAGTCGATGGAGTCCACGTCCCAGTAGGACAGGTGCGTCGGATCCCGGAAGGCTTCGTCGTGGTGGCGGTCGGGCAGCCGGATCCGGATCACCGCGTTGTGCCGGGCGATGCGCCAGAGCTCCTCGAGGATCTGCACCTTGTGCGCCACGTGCTCCAGGACGTGGTGCGCGACGATCTCGTCGAACGCGTCATCCTCGAAGGGCAGCCGGGGGTTGAACGGGTTGAGCTCGGCGGACACGTCGAAGCCCGGCAGCGGCTTCGGGCTGAAGTTGAGGTAGCCGGACCTCATGTCTGGCTCGTAGCCGAAGTTGAGGCGCCGCGCGGCCTGGGGCTCGAGCAGCCGCAGGAGATCTCCCCGGAGCTGCTTCAGCCCCAGGTTCCGGGACGCGAACGTCCGCGCGTTCGCGCTCATCCGCAGCCGTCGCTCCGGCTCGCGGTGGAGCAGCTCGCAGTAGCGCTTGAACTCCTCGTTGCTGTCGCAGAGAAACCCGTTGTGGCCGTGGATCACCTGATCCACGAGGCCGCCCCGGTTCTCGACGACGGGCACCACGCCGGCGGCCATGGCCTCCGTGACGGTGCGGCACCAGCCCTCGTGCCAGGTCGCCTCGTCCGTCTTGAAGAGGAGCACGTCGAGCCGCGACAGGAGCTGCTCCACGGGCACCGCGCCGTTCTCCAGGAAGCGCACGCGCGGCGGCAAGGAGACCCCTCGGAACTTCCCTGGGATGCCCATGCACACGAACTCGCTGTCCGGGATGTCGATGCTCGACAGCAGCTCGAGGAAGTCGTCCGAGTACTTGCTGTCATCCCCGCGGCTCCAGCGCCCGATCCGGAACGTGCCGTCCTCCGCGCGGCGGACGGCGCCGTAGCGCTCGGTATCGACCCTCGGGTGGATGATGGAGCAGGACTCGAAGTCCTGGAGCTCGACGCCCGGCGTGTTGTGGAGGCTGAAGCTGCTGGCGAAGACGAGGCGCGAGACGGCCCGGCCTCGCAGGTGGTGGTAGCGCTCCACCCACGCGCCGCACAGCCCTGGCGTGTGGAGCCAGGCGCACAGCATGACGCCCGGGGGCGCCTCGCGGAAGCGCACGTACTCCCCTCGGAGCCGCTCATCATTCCCCACGCAGTGGTAGAAGACGCCGCGCAGCGCGGGGGTGACGTCATCCTCGGTGACGAGCGAGTTCCGACGCACCTCGATCCCCTGCCCTTCCACCTGGGCCAGCAGCTCGGTCGAGAGCCATGCGTCGCGATTGATGAAGAAGACGTGGCGGTACTCGGGCAGCGCGCGAGCACAGTCGACGGCGCAGAGAACATCTCCGGCCACGTACAGCCCTTGGAGCTGATGGTAGAGGGTGGCGTGCATTTCGGTCCCCGTCGGGAACGATAGCAGCACGGTCCGACGCGACTGATGCAGGTGCAGGGCGAGAACACGAATGCCTCGCGCCGCGTTGACACGGGTCGAGCCCTCTCGGTACCTTGCCCTCTGCTCAGCCGGGGAGAGCCCCCGGATCACGGAAGCCGCGCGAGCAATTGGAGCGCCTCTCTTGTAGCGGCGCATCGTGCCCCCGGAGGTGCATGATGTCCTCCCGACGCTCGCCGTCCGCGAAACAGGGAGAGAACTCCGCCCAGGACAGAGGGGCGAAGGGGACGCCCAACAGCGCGCTCCCCGCCGCTCCGCCAGCGCGCTGCGCGGGTGGGCGAGCCCTGCTCTCCAACATGGACGAGGCCCGGTTCCGCGCGCTCGCCGCGGACGGGCTCGGAGGCTGGCGCTACCGCCCGTGGATCAGCAACCTCGGCCTGCCAGCGATCGACCTCGATAGGAGAGGTCGCGGCGAGGATAGGCGGACGCGGCCTCGGCGGCTGGCGAGACACCTTCGTGCAGGAGCCCCTCGGATGATGACCTTCCAGCGGAAGCAGCCTCCACAACCCGCGCGCCGCGCCACACCCGAGCCAGCACCGGGGCGCCCCGCGGACAAGGGCCGGCACAATCCCCTCTGGCATCAGCTCGCCCTGTCGCAGGGCTCGCACGTCCAGCGCAGCCCGAGCACAGCCGAGGTGCCACCCGGCCGTGAGATTCCCTCGATCGTCCAGGACACCCCGCGCTCCGGCGGCGGCCGCCCGCTCGATCCGACGACCCGGGCCTACTTCGAGGCCATGTTCCAGCACCCCTTCGAGGACGTGAGGGTGCACACGGACACGCGGGCCTCGGCGGCGGCTCGATCGATCCATGCTCGCGCGTACACCCTCGGCAGCCACATCGTCTTCCGGGATCCGCACCGCTACGATCCGAGCTCCACGGATGGCAGGCGCCTCCTGGCGCACGAGCTGACGCACGTGGTTCAACAGCGCCAGGGCTCCGCGATGCCCTCGGGGGTCAGCCACCCGGGCGACGCGACGGAAGCGGAAGCCGACCGGGTCTCCGCCGCGCTGGACTCGGGGAGTGCCAGCTCGCGCCCCGTGGAGGTCCGTGGAGCAGCGAGCGCCACGGGCTCCGTGCAGAGAGCCTCTGACTTTGGCGAGATGTACCGGGGCAACGACGGCAAGGTCCGCACCCGCAGCCAAGAGTACGCCGCGTACAAGGCCGCGCTGGGCACGACGAAGGCCTCCAGCGAGAGCGGCGGGCACTACATCTACGAGCCGCTGACACGTGACGAGCTGCTCAAGATCTTCGACGGCGTCGCCAAGGATCTGAGCGAGAACAAGGTCCCCGCCGCGACGATCGACGCCTACGTCGATCATCTCAACCAGGCCTTCCGCGTCCTGAGGATCGACACGGCCGAAGCGCAGGCCTCCTACATCGCGAACGCCTACGTGGAGTCGGACCAGTTCCGCTTCATGACCGAGACCGAGAAGGCCGTGAAGTCGAACAAGCCGTATCAGGCCGTCCCGCAGAACGTGAAGCTCAACACCTCCTGGCTGGACGAGGCCGCCACGGGGCAGGTGAAGTTCAAGGGCGGAGTGCTCAAGGTCGACAACTACCACACCGGCGGCTCCATCAATCCCAAGGGGGACTGGCAGAAGAGCTTCATCGGACGAGGCCCCATCCAGGTCACCCACCGGCACAACTACGTGCAGGTGATCGCGATCCTCGAGAACCGCGCGGAGGAGCTCCAGAAGGAGGATCCGGGCTCGAAGGATCTCAAGGACCTCCTCGAAGCCATCGAGAAGATCAAGGCGGATCCCCGCGAGGCGGCCAACCCGAAGTACGGGTTCCTGGTCTCCGCGGCCTTCATGCGGATGCCGGATCCCACGAGGAACGGACTCCGAGGCGACGAGAAGGCCAACCTGGGCGAGGTGACCAGCTGGATGGGCCCGCAGGTCGAAGGCGAGAAGAAGAAGAAGGCCTACAAGAAGGCCTTCGAGGTTCTCATCGCCAAGTACGTGGATGAGCAGACGGCGATGGAGAACAAGGGCCAGCTGCCCTCGGCCGCGGAGGAGCAGGCCCGCAGGGATCGCGGTGAGGATCCGTTTCCGTATCGCTAGATTTCTCCTCGTGCCCGGCTCGTAATTTTTCGGTCTCACTCGCCCGCGTGCTCACGGAGCAATGGCCTGGCCAGGTCGTGTGATCAGCGCGAAACGGACACCCCAGCACGTCATTGACCGTTCAGAGGCGATTGATACTCTCCGCATGTTTTCGCCGGCCGCATTGTGAAGGCAGACACTTTTTTTCCCTGAGGGGGGAAGTGACGCATGGCGAGCTTCGCGGGCATCTCCGCGGCAGGGAAGAGCCTGGAAAGGCTCCTCACGGCGTGCTTCACGGAGGAGCAGCCCGTCCCCGGAAAGCAGACGCGCGCCCTGCTGGTCCGCACGGAGGACTTCGCCCTGACCAACGGCGCCTTGAGCTTCACCACTCCCGCGCTGACGCTCTATCTGTATCGCGTCGACTTCAACAAGACGACGCGCGCCGCCTGGTCCGGCGTGGGCCATCAGGACGGGCGCGGACACCTGCCGCTGGATCTGCACTTCCTCCTCACCGCCTGGGCGGACAACGCGGAGTACGAGCACCGCATCCTCGGCAAGACGATGCAGTGCCTGGAGACCACGCCCATCCTCAACGGCCCGCTGCTCTACCCGGATCCGCACGCCGACTGGGCTCCCAACGAGGCCATCCAGCTCTCGCTCGAGGAGCTCAGCACCGAGGCGGTGATGCGGACGTTCGACTCGCTGCCCACCGACTACAAGCTCAGCATCCCGTACATCGCCCGAGTCATCCGCCTGGACAGCAAGGTGGCCTACCCCTCCCCGCTCGTCAAAGCCGTGGCGACCGGCCTCAAGCCGAGCTCCTCTCCATGAGCCCCCTCGTCCCGGTGAGCTTCAGCGAGCGGCTCCACCAGCTCGCGCTGGGGCTGGAGCCCATCGACGCGCTCCGGCGCCAGCGGGTCGCCCAGCGGCTGGACGTGAGGGTGGAGGGCTTTCCCAGCTCGGTGTCGCGCTCGGTGGGCCCGCGCATCCCCCGCCACGAGTCCTGTGTGCACGCGCTGCTGCGCTACCCGGGCCTGAAGAGCCCGCTCAGCGTGCTCTTCCAGGACGAGACGCGCCGCTTCGTCCCCCGCCGCCTGAGCGTGCCCGTCGCGCCCAACGCCCCCACCATGCTGCGCCCCGGCTTCTTCCCGGGCGCCGCCTATGACGTGACGGATCGCACCACGGGCCTGCGGGCCATGGTGGAGCGTGGCGGCAAGCCCATGCGCTGGGCCCGCGTGGAGGCGCGCCTGCCGGCGGCCACTCCGGGCACCGGCACGCTGGTGGGCCGCGCCCACGGCGACGATCGCGGCGAGTTCCTGCTGCTGCTGTGGCCCGCCGCCTCCACGCTCGGCGTGCTGACCAGCACGCTCCAGGTGGAGGTCACCGTCTTCGGCCCCCAGACAGCGCCCGTGCCGGACACCCCTTCGCAGCCACGGGAGGACCCGCTCTGGGATCTGCCCCTGGAGAAGGCCCTCGCCTCCACGCCCGACACCGTCACCCCGGGGGAAGCCCTCCCGGACAACTACGAAGCCACCGCCACCAGTCGTCTCACCCTTCCCTTCACGCTGGGGAAGCTCACCAGCACAGTCCTACCCATCGTCTTCTCTTGAAGCAGGAGCCGCGCGATGCCCGAGTACCTGGCACCGGGAGTCTATGTCGAAGAAGTCAGCTTCCGGTCGAAGTCGATTGAAGGTGTTCCCACCAGTACCACGGGCTTCGCCGGGGTGACCCGCTTCGGCCCGGTGCAGTACCCCGGCGGCCCGAAGACCACCGAGCCCCGCCTCATCACCAGCTTCACCGAGTTCGAGGCGGTGTACGGCGGTCTGGAGCCGCTCGAGGTGGGGGCCAGTCCCGCCACCGCCAAGGAGCACCTGCCCTACACCGCGCACGCGGCCCGCGCCTTCTTCCTCAACGGCGGCGCGCGCCTCTACGTCTCGCGCGTGTTCAGCCCGCGCAGCGGCTCGGATCTGGGGATCGCCAGCACCTCCGTGACGGTGGGCGGCACCACCGCGAAGTGGAAGGCGCGCTGGCCCGGCAGCTACGGCAACGTCTGGGTCGACTGCCAGGTGGTGCGCAGCAAGAACATCGCCTACGTCAACGCGGAGCTGGGCAACATCGTCCAGGTGCGCCGCGCCAAGAAGGGCGCCGTGGTGGAGATCATCGCCTCTGGCACTCCGCCCGTCGGCAACGCCCCGCTCGACATCAGCAAGCTGGCGCAGGTGGACATCGACGAGGACGGCAAGCAGCTGTTCATGCGCGGCGGGGCGCCCGTCACGCTCAACGCCACCGACGTCGTCCAGCTCGTGGAGCTGCGCGTCCAGGTGAAGGTGACGCCCGAGCGCACCAGCTTCCATGACGAGCTGGGCGCCGACCCGGAGCAGACCCGCTACATCGGGAAGATCCTCCAGCTGGACGACCCGGAGGACGAGAACGCCGTCATCTGGCTGGACTACAAGCCCGAGGACGCCGGCCAGGACGCGGCCGCCAAGCTGATGGTGGCGCTCCAGGGCAACACCAACAAGCGCCTGACGGGCGGCAACGACGGGCAGATGCCCATCCCCGCGCTGCTGGCGGGCAGCCCGGCCGACCCGGACAACGCCACCATCAAGGCCACGGGGCTCGAGGCGCTGGGAGAGCTCGACGACATCGCCATCGTGGCGCTGCCCGACTCCGGCACCTACGCCAACGAGAATGACTGCATCGCCGCGACGGACTACCTCATCCGCCACGCCGAGGCGCAGCGCTACCGCATCGCCGTGGTGGACGCGCCCGCCCACAGCTCCATCAGCAAGGTGCGCGCGTTCCGCGGCCGCTTCGACAGCAAGTACGCGGCGCTCTACCACCCGTGGATCGAGACGCTCGATCCCACCCAGCGCCCGGCGCAGGGCGCGCCGCCGGACCGGCTGCTGCTGCCGCCGTCGGGCTTCGTGGCCGGCATCTACGCGCGCAGCGACATCGAGCGCGGCGTGCACAAGGCCCCCGCCAACGAGGTGGTCAACGGCCTGACGAAGTTCGAGCTCAACATCAACAAGCCGCGCCAGGACGTGCTCAACCCGGAGGGCATCAACGCGCTGCGCTTCTTCGAGGGGCGCGGCAACCGGGTGTGGGGCGCCCGGACGATGAGCTCGGATCCCGAGTGGAAGTACGTCAACGTCCGCCGGCTCTTCATCTACCTGGAGCACTCGATCGACAAGGGCACGCAGTGGGCGGTGTTCGAGCCCAACAACGAGCGGCTCTGGGCCAACGTGCGGCAGACGATCGAGGACTTCCTGTACGTGCTCTGGAAGGACGGCGCGCTGCTGGGCAACAAGCCCGAGGACGCGTTCTTCGTGCGCTGCGACCGCACCACCATGACGCAGAACGATCTGGATAACGGGCGGCTCATCTGCCTGGTCGGAGTGGCCCCCACCAAGCCGGCCGAGTTCGTCATCTTCCGCGTCGGCCAGTACACCGCCAACGCCAAGGCCTAACCCGAGGACCTTCGCATGCCTACCTATCGCGACAATCCGTACGGCGCATTCAACTTCCTCGTCTCGCTGGGCAGCGGCCCTGGCGGCAACCAGGGTGACGGCTCGCTGGGCACCATCATCGGCGGCTTCTCGGACGTGAGCGGGCTCGGGATGGAGGTGAAGTACTCCGAGTACCGCAACGGCAACGAGAAGGTGAACCTGGCTCGGAAGATCCCCAACACGCACACCGTCGACGACATCACCCTGAAGCGAGGGCTGGTGGGCTCGGACGATCTGTTCCAGTGGCTGAAGTCGGTGCGAGACGGCACGGCCGATCCGCGCAACGTCACCATCACCCTGCTGGACGAGGCTCGCAACGCGGTGGCCACCTTCACCCTGCGCAACGCGCAGCCGAAGAAGTGGAGCGGCCCCACGCTGGCGGCCAAGGGCGGCGGCGAGGTGGCGATGGAGGAGCTCCACCTGGTCCACGAAGGCATCGAGTACAAGTAGAGAGGGCCCGTCCGTGACCGAGCGACTGCGGCTGGGAGCCCCCGGCGTCTACGAGCTACCAGACGTCCCGCTTCGCGTGCTCACGGGCGAGCGGATGGACGTGTGCGCCTTCGTGGGCGTGGCTCCTCGTGGCCCCGCCCGCAGGCCGTTCTTCCACGCGCCCTGGGCCCCCGAGCCATGCACGCCAGGACAGCAGGTGCAGCGCTCGGTCCCCGTGGTGGTGGAGAGCTGGAGCGCCTATCAGCGGCTCTTCGGCGGCTTCGAGGGGCCCGGGCTGCTGCCCTACTCCGTCGCCTCCTTCTTCGAGAACGGCGGGCGGCGGGCGTACGTGGTGCGCATCGTCCACGACTACGGCGCGGGGCACCCCAGCAATGAGCTGGGAGTGGCCCGGGGGCGGCTCACGGGCGCGGTGCTCCCCGGAGGCGGCGCGCCGTGGCTGCGCGCCCGGAACGAGGGAGCGTGGGGCAACACGCTCTCGGCGCGGCTGTCCTTCTCGGCGCGGCCGCTCGTCTTCGATGCAGGCACGGCCACGGCGACCACGCTGGCGCTGGCGCGGGACACGGCGCTGCCGGCGGGCGCCCTGCTCCGGCTGACCCTGGCGGGCGGCACTCAGGTGCTCAGGTTCGTGGCGGACGCCCGCGAGGAGTGGCACCCGGAGACCGGAGTGACGGTGCTGCGCGCCACGCTGGCCAGCTCCGCGGGCTCCGTGCCCGAGCAGGCCGAGGTCATCGAGGGCCTGCTGGAAGTGGATGACGGCGCGGGCCGCACCGAGCGCCTGGAGCGGCTGGGGCTCTCCGCCGCGCACCCTCGCTGGCTGGCCCGGGTGCTGGTGGAGCAGTCCGAGCTGCTGTACCCGGACGAGCGCGCGGGAAAGGTGTGGGTGGAGCAGGAGCTCGTCCTCGCGCCCGCGCTGCCCTCCCTGAGCACCGAGCCCTTCACCGGCGGCGAGGACCGGTATCCCGAGCTCGTCCCCGAGGACTTCATCGACACGGGCTGGACGCCTGGAGACGAGTGCCCTGGCGAGGGCGTGCAGGCGGTCGCGGACATCTCCGAGGTGTCCCTGCTCGTGGTGCCGGATCTCTACTCCCCGGAACCGCTGGTGCCGGTGCAGACGGTGGTGTTCCCCTCCTCCGTCGCTGGCGCGGAGTTCGCGCCCTGCGTGCCCCTGGCCCCGGCTCCCGTGCAGGAGAAGCCCGTGCCCGCGCTGAAGGGGCTGCAGCTCAACCCGGAGCTGCCGGCGGACCTGGAGGAGATCGTCTCCCTCCAGCAGGCGCTGGTGCGGTTCGCCGAGCAGAGCCAGTCCTTCATCGCCCTGCTGGACGTCCCGCCCCGGCTCAATGCCCGGCGGGTGCTCGCGTGGCGGGCGAAGTTCGCCTCCGCGTTCGCGGCCTGCTACGCCCCCTGGCTGGTGGTCACCCGGCGGGATGATCAGCGGGACGCCCTCATCCGCGTGCCCCCCTCGGCGGTGGCGGCGGGGATCATCGCCCGGCGCGAGCTGGAGTCCGGCGTGCAGTTCGGCCCGGCCAACGTGCTCGCCGAGGGCGTGGTGGACGTCACCGAGCGCATGGCGTCCGCGCGGCACGACACGCTCCACCAGGCCTCCATCAACGTCTTCCTGCGCGAGCGCGACGGCGTGCGGCTCACGGCGGCGCGCACCCTCTCGCTCGATCCGAGCTACCGCCAGCTCAGCGTGCGGCGGCTGATGACGCTGCTGCGCCGGGTGCTGGAGCGGCAGATGCAGTGGGTGGTCTTCGAGCCCAACAACGGCCGGCTGCGCGGAGAGGTGCGCCAGCTGCTGCGCACGTACCTGCGCCAGCTCTTCCTCGCCAACGCCTTCCAGGGAGCCCGAGAGGAGGAGGCCTTCTTCGTCCGCTGCGACGAGACGCTGAACTCGCGGCAGGTGGTGGACAGCGGCCGGCTCGTCGCCGAGGTGGGCGTGGCGCCCGCCGAGCCCCTGGAGTTCCTCGTGCTGCAGATCGCCCGCGAGGGCGACGGCACCCTGCGGGTGGGAGGCTGAGCCATGGCGCCCATCGACACCGGCAGCCGCCGGCTCGCGAACACCTTCAACTTCCGCGTCACCCTGCGCCGCAGCGCGGGGCCTCCGGCGGGGGCCTCGGCGGGCATCTCCGCCAGCGTCTCCGCCAGTGCCTCCATCGGAGCGGGAGGGTTCTCCGCGGGCATCCAGGCCTCGGCCTCGATCGGCTTCGGAGGCTCCGCGGGCGGCGACCTGCTGGGAGATGGCGGCTTCCAGGAGTGCTCCGGGCTGGAGATCTCCATGGACATCCAGCAGCTGGAGGAAGGCGGCCGCAACGACGGCGTCATCCAGCGCGTGGGACGGGGCAAGTATCAACCGATCGTGCTCAAGCGGGGCTTCTTCTATGACTCGAGCGGCCAGGTGAACCCGGAGCTGTGGCGCTGGCTCCAGGGCATCCTGAGCGGCGTGCGGCCCGTGCCCCGCTACGACGGCGTCATCGAGGTGCTGGACACGCGGGGCGAGGGGGATGACGGGAACGTGCTCGCCACCTGGACCTTCGACCGAGGGCTGCCCGCGAAGCTGGTCGGCCCGCAGCTCAATGCGCGCTCTGGCGAGATCGCCATCGAGGAACTCCACATCGCCCACGAGGGCCTGAGGCTCTCCTTCTGACCATGAGCGGACTCGTCAAGGCCACGCTCCAGCGCATCTGGAGCACCGAAACGGACACCGAGACCGAGGGCGACCCGGTCGAGGTGCAGTTCAACCCCGCCTCGCTCCGGCTGGCCCTCAGCAACACCGTCGAGGGCGGCCAGTCCCGAGGCCGGCAGGCCCGCCAGTTCATCGGCAGCAGCTCCACGCAGCTGTCCTTCGATCTCGTCTTCGACACCGCCGACGAGGGCACGCCCGATGGCCGGCCCCGCTCCGTGCGCGAGAAGACGGCGCTGGTGGAGCAGTTCGTCGTCCCCGAGGTGAAGGGCACCGACAAGCAGGCCCCGCCCAAGGTCCGCTTCCAGTGGAACGACCTGATCATCGACGGGATCATCAGCAGCCTCACCATCGATCTGGACTTCTTCGCCTCGGATGGCACCCCGCTCCGCGCGAAGATGGGCGTCTCCATCCAGGAGCAGGACGCCAAGTACCAGTTCCTCCAGCGGGGCGCCGGCGCCAACCAGGACAACCACCCCACCGACCGCAGCGCGCTCGCGCTCGCCGGGGAGAGCCTGGCCGACTTCGCCGCGCGCATGGGGCTGGATCCCGCCGCGTGGCGCGGACTGTCCGCCTCCGTGGAGGGCTCGCTCTCCCTCGAAGCCGGGGTGGAGATCGACTTCAACAGCAACCTCTCCGCCAGCGCGGGCCTGGGGGCCACCTTCGGTGTGGAGGCCGGCGTCTCCGCCTCGCTGGAGGCGTCCTTCGGGCTGGAGGGGGGCGCCAGAGCGGGCGGCTCCTCATCCTCCGGTCGCGCGCTCGCGGCCTCGGGCGGCGTGAGCGCGGCCATCGAGACGGTGGAGAGCCTCAAGGCGAGCACGGCGGCGGACGCGACGCGGAAGGCCTTCGGGGTCTCCGCTCCGGCCCCTGCCTCCCGGACGAGCACCGCCTCGGGCTCCGCGTCCGCCGCGGTGCGGCCCTCGACGCCCATCGCCGTCAACGCTCCCGTGGCGCGGCCCTCGATGCCCGAGCAGCCGCGCACGCCCCTGTCCCTCTCGGGGCTGCCCTCGCCCACCCAGCAGTCCCAGGCTCCCTCGCGCCCGGCGCCTCCCCAGGCGGATCCCCGCGCGACGACGTTCGGGCTGGGCGTGCCGCTGCGTCCCCGGGTGTCCGGCGCGGCGGACCAGCGTGCCGGCGCCGTCTCCGGCCAGGTTCCCTTGCGCCCCGCGCATGCGGCCCACCAGGTGCCCGAGACGCGCGATCCCTCCGCGCCGCCCTGGACGCAGCTCCCAGCGGGGGACAGGGTCCGCGCCGCCGTCAAAGCCACCCAGGCCCAGCGCAGCCCCCGCCGTGGGTGTGGCTGCCGGGGTGCCTGCTCGCACCGGGGAGGTCCATCATGGCGGTGAACGTGGAGAACCTCACCTCCGAGGTGGTGCCCGAGGCCGAGCCGGGCCAGCAGCCCTCCGGCTCCGAGCCGTCCACCCCGTGGCAGGAGGTGGAGCGAGTGAAGGCCGCGCTCGCGCGCCTCGCCGAGGATCGACTCCGGACCCGCGCCGAGGGGTTCGATGACTAGGCTCTTCGCCTCGGCGGCGCCCGTCTTCAAGGTGGATGGCGAGACTCGGGGAGAGCTCGCCCGGGACGTGCTGCGCCTGGAGATCGAGGAGAACACCGAGGGGCTGAAGACGCTCACCCTGCGGCTGCTGGCGCAGGGGCCCCGCGCGGACTCGCGGGCGGAGGGCCTGCTCCACATCGAGAACTCTCCGATCGACTTCGGCAAGTCGCTCGAGGTGTCCATCGGCCGCAGCGGCGAGGACCGCGTCATCTTCAAGGGCACCATCAGCGCCCTGGAGGCCGGCTTCCAGGAGGGCTCCGAGCCCGAGGTGGTGGTGTTCGCCGAGGACAAGCTGATGGCCCTGCGAATGACGCGCCGGTGCCGCACCTATAATGACGTCACGGACGCGGACATCGCCCAGGCGATCGCCCGCGAGCACGGGCTGAGCGCGCAGGCGGAGGCCCCCGGCCCCACGTACGACGTCGTCCAGCAGTGGAACCAGAGCGACCTGGCCTTCCTGAGGGATCGCGCCCGCCTCCTCCAGGCGGAGGTGTGGTTCCAGGACGACGCGCTGCACTTCAAGACGCGGGGCAACCGGCGGGCCGCCGAGCTCACCCTCGTCCAGGGCAACCAGCTCATCGAGGCCCGGCTGCGCGCGGACCTGGCCCACCAGCGCACCAGCGTGGCGGTGAGCGGGTACGACGCCTTCCAGCGCGAGTCCATCCACCAGCCTTCAGGCACGGACGTCCTGGCGGAGGAGGTGTCCGAGGGACGCACGGGAGCGTCCATCCTGCAGAGCGCCTTCGGCGAGCGGGCCTCGCACCGCGTGCGCAACGTCCCCCTGACGAGCACCGAGGCCGACGCATGGGCCCGGGCCGAGCTGCTCCGCCGCGGGCGGCGCTTCGTCACGGTGACGGGCGTCACCAATGGCAGCCCCAGCATGGAGGTGGGCAGCCGGCTCACGCTGGAGCGAGTCGGCCGGCCCTTCAGCGGCGGGGGCTACTACGTCACCCGTGTCCGCCACACTTACGACCTGACCCATGGCCACCGCACGCACTTCGAGGCGGAGCGCCCAACCGTGAGCGAGAGCACCTGATGAGCGACACCCACGCTGATGGCGGCGGCCCTCGTTACTTCGGCCTCTACCCCGCCCTGGTCACCAGCATCATGGACGAGCGGCGCCTCGGCCGCATCGAGGTGAAGTTCCCCTTCCTGGGCGAGCCCGGCAAGGACGTGCGCGCGTGGGCCACCCTGCTCACGCCCTACGCGGGCGACAACCAGGGCTTCGAGGTGCTG
This sequence comes from Hyalangium gracile, assembly GCF_020103725.1. Lineage (NCBI taxonomy): Bacteria > Pseudomonadati > Myxococcota > Myxococcia > Myxococcales > Archangiaceae > Hyalangium > Hyalangium gracile. The sequence continues at coordinate 376,544 of NZ_JAHXBG010000005.1, forward strand.
CCCGAGGTGGGCACCCAGGTGGTGGTGGGCTTCGAGGCGGGAGAGCTGCGCCGGCCCTACATCGTCGGCGCCTGCTGGAACGGCCAGGCGGCCCTGCCCGCCGCGCCCGAGGAGGCCAACAACAAGCGCCTCATCAAGACGCGCTCCGGCAGCACGCTCGAGTTCGACGACACCCAGGGCGCCGCCAAGGTGACGCTCTCGCTGGCCAACGGCCAGAAGCTGGTGCTGGACGAGGGGGCGAGTCGGGTGACGCTCTCCGACGCGAACCAGAGCACCATCACCTTCGAGCCGAGCGGAGACATCGTCATCACCGCCAGACAGCGGCTGGTCATCTCCGCGGCCTCGGTGCTGGTGCAGTCCCCGTCCACCACCTACACCGGCAGCGTCACCTGCACGGCCCTCACCGCTACCTCCGTCACCTCGCCGCTCTACTCCCCGGGCGCGGGCAATGTCTGGTGAGCCATGACGACCGCCCATCCCTGGAAGCTCGTCGCCCCCTGGTACCGCTGGCAGCGCCAGATCAGTGAGGGTGTGGCCACGTCTCCCCGGGGGACGCGGCCGGTGTTCCAGAAGTTCGACAAGCCGGACTTCGTGGAGGGCTTCCTCAAGGATCCGCAGCGCTCGCTGCGCTTCAAGGAAGAGGTGGACCGCATCTTCAACGTCCAGCTGGTGGCCGCCCCGCTGCTCACCGGAGGCGTCTTCGCCGGCAAGTCCACCAGCTTCTACGCGCCGAAGCTCGATCCCCACCAGCCGGCGAAGCCCCAGCGGGCGAGCCTGGTCCCCACGGGCATCCGGAAGATCTTCCTGGAGACGCACCGGCGCTACTACCTGGTCGTCTGCGAGCTGCACTGCGACATGCCCGGCTTCCCCACCGCCTCCGCCAGCGAGGTGTGCCAGGCCGGCTTCGTGGTGCGGCGCCGGGTGATGAAGGTACCGAACGCCGCGCGCAAGGAGGCGCTCGCGCTGCTCAAGGAGATCGTCGACCTGCAGGCCCAGGTGGCGGAGCTGGACGAGACGGCGCCCCTCAAGCCCCGCGCCGCCCAGAAGCGCCGCGAGAAGATCGAGAAGATGAAGGCCGATGGGACGTTCGGCCCCGAGCGGGTGAAGGTGCTCGAGCAGATCGTCGCCAAGAAGAAGGAGCTGCAGAAGTGGAAGGACGACAACGGCGTCGTGACGATCCACGAGGGCTGGGTGCCTGGACCGTTCGACAAGATCGGCCAGTGGCAGCTGGTGGAGGAGACGCCGCGGGAGCTGACCGAGACCACCTTCCCGCTCTACCCGCTCTTCGCGGATCCCACGGCCCCCCAGCACGACGCGAAGGGGAAGACGCTGTACTTCGGCGTGCTCCCCACGAGCACCTTCGAGACCGACGCGCGGGGCGAGGCGCGCTTCGACGACCGGATGCTCTATGAGGTCCGCTGCTTCGTCCGCCGCCACGATCCGAAGTGTCCCCGGAAGGTGGACGCCCCGGACTGCTGCGGCGAGCTGGTCTGGAGCGAGCCCACCGAGAGCTACCGGCTGGCCTCGCAGAGTGACTTGCAGGGCACCAGCAACCGGCCCATCACCATCCAGGTGCCGGACCTGGGCGAGCTGTCCGCCCAGGCCGCCAGCCTGCCCTTCGGCACCTTCTCGCCGATGCGGTTCTCCCAGCCCCAGTCCCTCAAGCCCATCATCTCCGGCAACGCGCTGTCCGGCGGGGCCATGGGCGCGCAGGCCGTCTGCTTCTTCGCCATCCCGCTCATCACCCTGGTCGCGCTCTTCGTCCTCAACATCTTCCTGCCCATCCTCGTCTTCATGTTCGGGCTGTGGTTCCTGCTCGTCTTCAAGTTCTGCATCCCGCCCAGCCTCCAGATCGACGCGGCGCTGGACGCGGAACTCACCGCCATCCCTCCCGACATCAACCTCGATCTCGAGCTGGAGGCGTCCGTCGCGACGGGGCTGAACACGAAGCTGAAGGTCGAGCTGTCCACCGGCATCGCGAACACGATGGGGCTGGATGCGGGCGAGGTGAGCACTCAGTTCGACGGCTACGCCAACACGCCCCTCGCGGGGCTGCACAAGGGCATGGCCCCCGGCGGCTTCAAGGACACGGATCCAGTCCCCAGGCCCGAGAAGATCTTCGGTCCGGATCTGGTCGCCCAGCTGGAGTTCGAGCCCCGCGTCACCGTGGAGGTGAAGGTGTCATGAGCTCACTGCGCTTCCTCGGAAAGGGCTGGGGCTTCCCCGTGAAGCCCGGGCAGGAAGGGTCGCTGCCGCTGACGGAGGGCCCGGAGAAGGTGGCCGAGTCCATCCGCATCATCCTCGACACCGAGCCCGGCGAGCGCATCATGCGCCCCAGCTTCGGCTGTGGGCTGCGCCGCTACCTCATGCGCCCCAACTCGAGCGCCACCCGCGCGCTCATCCGCCACGACGTGGAGGCAGCGCTCACCAGCTTCGAGCCGCGCATCCAGCTCACCGAGGTGCGCGTGGATCCCGGCGAGGATCCGGCGCTGGTGCTCATCCGGATCGCCTACGTCCACGTGCGAGATGGCCGGCCCGGCAACCTCGTCTACCCCTTCTACCTGCAGTAGCGCGCCATGCCCCTCCCGACGCCCATCCTCGACGACCGCTCCTATCAGCAGCTCCGCGACGAGCTCGTGCGGCGCATCCCCGTCTACTCGCGCGAGTGGACCGACCACAACCCGAGCGATCCGGGCATCACCCTGCTGGAGCTGTTCGCCTTCCTGGGCGAGAACCTGCTCTTCCGCTTCAACCAGATCCCCGAGGCCACCCAGCTGGCCTTCCTGCGGCTGCTGCGCATCCCCCTGCGCACCGCCACGGCGGCCCAGGCCATGGTGGCCGTCACCACCACCGAGCCCGCGGGCAGCCTCGTCCCCGCCGGCAGCGTGGCCCTGGCGGGCAGCATTCCCTTCGAGACGACGACCGAGGTGCTGGCCCTGCCGCTCTCCGCGCTCGCCGTCTGCAAGTCCCGCACGGCGCCGCCGCAGCCGGGAGAGGAGGCTGACTTCGCCCAGGCCGCGCTGGACGTGATGGAGATCTCCGAGGCCGAGGCGGACTACTACCGCAACGAGTCCGTCCCCCTGGATCCCTCCAAGCCGGGTGCGCAGCCCGTCGACTTCCAGGGCGCGGTGGATGGCATGCTCTGGCTCGCGGTGCTGGAGCAGACCGGCGTGACGGACCTGGCGAAGCTGAAGGGCCGCACGCTGAACGTGGGCTTCGTCCCCGACGAGCAGATCACCAGCCTCGAGGACGTGGAGGGCCCGTGCGCCGGAGAGGGCGCGCAGGACCGGAGCCCGGAGGTGGTCTGGGAGTACTCCACCGGCCAGATCGATCCGCAGACGAAGCAGCCCATCTATCGGACGCTCGCGGTGGAGGGAGACACCTCGCGCGGCCTCACCCAGAGGGGCGTGGTGAGGCTCAAGCTGCCCACGGACGTGACGCAGCTGGGCGTGTTCACCCCCGAGGATCCGGACATGCTGGGCGCGGGCCAGTTCCCACCGGCGCTGGAGGACGAGGAGCTGGCCCAGAAGGTGAAGTTCTGGATCCGGGCCTGGCGGCGCGTGAGCAGTGACCGCCCCTTCGGCCGCGTCCTGTGGGTGGGCGTCAACGCCACCGAGGTGGTGCAGACGCGCAAGGCCCGCCCCGAGTTCGTCGGCACGGGCAACGGGCAGCCAGAGCAGCAGTTCGCCCTGGTGCACAAGCCGCTGATGGAAGGCAGCCTGGTGCTGGAGGTGGAGGAGCCCGGCGGCTGGCGGCCGTGGGTGGCCGTGGAGGACTTCCACGCCAGCGCCGAGGATGACCGGCACTACGTGGTGGACCTGGAGGCGGGCACGGTCCGCTTCGGCAACGGGGTGAAGGGCCGCGCCCCGCAGATCGGCGAGCGCCTGCGCGCCACCGAGTACCGCTACGGCGGCGGCGCCGAGGGCAATGTGCCGGCCAAGGCGATCTCCAAGCTGGAGGCGCTGCCCGCGCTCAAGCTCTCCAATCCCCTGCCGGCGCGCGGAGGGGCTCCGGCGGAGTCCATCGCGGAGGCGCTCGAGCGGGTGCCGGCCGAGTTCCGCCGCCACGATCGCGCCGTCACCCGGAGCGACTTCCAGGAGCTGGCGCTGGCCACTCCGGGAGCCAACGTGGGCCGCGCCGAGTGTCTGGCCCTGTTCCACCCGCCCACCCGCGAGCTGAACGCGGCGGGCGTGGTGAGCGTGGTGGTGTGGCCGCGAGAGGACCGGCAGCACCCGAACGCGCCCATGCCGGACCGCACCCTGCTGCGCTCGGTGTGCCGCTGGCTGGATGCGCGGCGCCTCATCACCACCGAGCTGTGGGTGATTCCGCCCACGTACCGCAAGGTGGCGGTGGCGGTGGGGCTCCAGGTGAAGCCCGGCTATGGCGTGGAGGCCGTGGGGCGCTGGGTGGAGCTGGTGCTGCGGCAGTACCTGGCGCCGCTGCCGCCCTATGGGCCCGAGGGCCACGGCTGGCCGCTGGGCCGGCGGGTGCTCGGGCGTGAGCTGGAGGCCGCCGCGCTCCAGGTGGAGGGCGTGCAGTACCTCACCGAGGACGTGAAGGTGGCCGGCTGGGACGAGGCTCAGAAGAAGTGGGTGCCCGGCACCGTGGAGCTGAAGCCCTGGGAGGTGCCGGAGCTGGCGGAGATCACCGTGGTGGAGGGCGAGCCCCTCGAGCCCGGCGAGGCGCTGGGCCCGCCGGCTTCGCCCAAGGTGGGCGTGCCCATCCCCATCATCAAGGAGGAGTGCTGATCGTGGCTCCCACCCGGCCATTCGCGCTGGTGCGCACCCGGGACCAGTGGCTCCGGTCGGCTCACGAGGACACGTACCTCGATCCGATCTCGGATGCCCTGGAGCTGGACTGGACCGCGCCCGCGCACTCGGACACGGAGAACCCCGCGCCGCTGCTCGGCGCCGGCCTCGCGTTCGATCAGGAGTGTCGGCTCTACCACTCGCTCCCGGATCAGGGAGGCGTGGAGCGGGTGATGTGGGCCGCTCGCCAGAGCGCCGGCGAGGTGCCCGCCCCCATGGAGCTGTTCCCGGCTCCCGAGCCCGAGGACCTGGGGGAGTTTGCCCCGGCGAACCCCGCTCCGACGGCGCTCGCCGTGCCGCGCGGGCTGGCCGTGGATGTGGATGACCGCCTCTTCGTCGCCGAGTCGGGCGCCAACCGCATCCTCGTCTTCGAGCTCTGGAGCCGGCGCCTGCTGCGCAAGGTGGTGCTCGGCGATCCGCTGGCCCCCGGGCCTCGGCCGCTGGATCTCGCCGCCTCGGGCAACACCGTCCATGCGGTCCTCACGGCGCCGGCCGGGCTGATCCGGCTGACGGCCCGCAGGGATCCGGTCTCCATTCCCCTGCCCGCGGGCGTCACGGCTCCCTCTCGCATCGCGGTGTCTCCCGCTGGGGAGCTCTTCCTGCTCGATGGCGCGGCGGGCGCGGGGGCCCGGGTCGTTCCGGTGGCGCACCCCGAGGACGCCTTCGCGGTGCCGTACGCCACGGATGTGGAGTGCGAGGCGGACGGAGTGGTGGTGGTGGCCCGGCGGCCGGGCGCGGACTTCCGGCGCTTCCGGGTGGCTCCGGGCGCGGTGGAGGAGCTGCCTCCTTATAAGGCGCGGGGCTACGACGGGCTGGGCATCGTCCGCACCCCGGGCGACAAGCCCGCGATCGGCTTCTGGACCGCGCAGGGCTTCCGCCATGCGGTGCCCGCGCGCGTCACCTACGCCCGGCGGGGGCGCGTCACCACGTTCCGGCTGGACAGCGGCGAGTTCCAGACCGTCTGGGGCCGGCTCTTCCTCGACGCCTGCATCCCCGAGGGCACGGAGCTCCGCGCGCACTTCATCACCCAGGACGAGCCCACCGACGAGCCCTCGCTGCCGTGGACCCTGCCGGAGAAGCTCATCAAGGAGGTGGTGCCGCGACCGGACCTGTCTCCTCCCCTGCCGCCGCTGTCGCTCGTCCCCACCGTGGAGAAGGTGGACCAGCTGCTGCACCGCCGCGAGAGCGGCCGTGAGCTGCCCTGGGCCCAGCAGCCCCCCGAGGATCACTTCGTCACGTACGAGGCGCCCATCCGCGCTCCGGCCGGACGCTACCTCTGGGTGACGCTGGAGCTGTCCGGCAACACGCGGCAGACCCCGCGCGTGCGGGGACTGCGTGCCGAGTACCCCTCGCACGACTACCTGCGCCGCCTGCCCAAGACGTTCTCGCGCGATCCCGAGGCGGCGGACTTCCTGCGCCGCTACCTCGCTCCGCTGGAGGGCTTCCTCGGAGACCTGGAGGCCCGCGCCGCCACGCGCCACGCGCTCCTCAACCCGCGCGCCACGCCGGACGAGCTCCTCCCATGGCTGGCGAGCTTCGTCGGCCTCGTCCTCGACGAGCGCTGGTCCGCCGAGGTGCGCCGGGCGCTGATCGGCGAGGTGATCTGGCTCTTCCGCTACCGCGGCACGCTGAAAGGCCTGGAGCGGTTCATCGAGCTCTGCCTGGGGGTGAAGCCCATCCTCATCGAGCACTTCCGGCTCCGGGGGCTCGGGGGCGCCGTGCTGGGAGACTCGGGGCCTGCGTTCTCCAGCTCCGTGCTGGGCGGAGGCTTCCGCGTCGGAGGCCAGGTGGGCGAGCAGACCCAGTCCCCGATCCAGGGCACCGCGGCCGACGCGTTCAAGACCCACGCCCACCGCTTCAGCGTCCTGGTGCCCGCGGCGCTCTCCACCGAGCAGCGGGAGATGCTGGAGCACCTGCTGGAGGTCCATCGGCCCGCGCATACGATCTTCGACATCTGCACCGTGGACGCGGGGATGCGGGTGGGGCGCGGGCTCCACCTCGGCCTGTCGTCCATCGTGGGCAGGACGGGCGGCTTCAGCCCGCTCCAGGTGGGTGGCAACGCCGTGCTGGGGCGCGACGCCATCGTGGGCAGGCCCTCGGACGGGCTGCTCCTGGACGGCAGTCGGCTTGGCGCCAACACCCGGGTGAGATGACCGATGGAGACCCTGCGCATCCACCAGCTCACGACGCGCTACCGGCTCCCGGCTTCGGCCCTGGAGGAGCGGGCCCGCCTCGATCGCGTGCTCCGGCAGATGCTGGACGAGGTGCTCGAGGCCGCCCTGGAGCGCGCCGGTGTCCCCACGCACGAGGAGATCTGCGTGCGGGAGCTGCACGTGCCGGTGCGGCTGCGGCTGGAGGCGGCGGACTCCTCGCTGGCGGTGGATTGGAGCCTGGCGCTCGTGGAGGCCCTCAAGGAGGCCCTGGTGAAGGGCGGGGCGGGAGTCGTCCACTACGGCTCGCGCCACCATGCGCTGGTGGATGTGGCCCTCAGCGCCGCGCGAGGCGAGCTGTCCCGGACGTGGGCGTGGAAGCAGCTCGGGATGTGGAGCCTCGCTGGCAACGGGGTGTCCGAGGCGGAGGCGGTCCGCGAGGCGAACCGCGCGCTCCTCGCCGATCCGCGCGCCATCGTCCCCGTGATCTCGGAGCTGGCCCGGGCCGGCGCGCTGCTCCGCTTCATCGAGCTGACACGCGCCGATGGCGCCACGGCGCTCGCTCGCGCCGCCCTCACCCACTCCGCCGCGCCCGCCGCGCTGGCGGTCCCCGCGCCCTCCGAGGAGGCACCCCGCGCGGCCTCGGCCCCGTCGTCGCTGGAGCGCCAGGTGGCACGCATCCTCGGTGCCTCGAAGATCGCGCGCGCCATCGTCAGCAGCGCTGGTGCCACGCACGCCCTCCCCACGGAAGCCCGATCGCTGCGCGCGCTGGCGGTCTTCTCGGTGCTGGAGGCGGAGCCCACGGCCTTCCGCCAGGGGCCTCGGGCAAGCACCCACCTGCTGCTCGATGTGGAGCAGCGGCTGCGCACCTCGGCATCCGGTACGCCCACCGCGTCGCGAGGGCCCGCAGCCGAGGCGTCTTCTCCGAGGCAGGACCCTGCCCGTGCCTCCTCCAACCAGGAGCGGGAGTCCACGCCTGACGCCTCCGTCCAGGGGAAGGAACCCGCCCCGGACGCCTCCACGCCGAGGCGGGACTCCACGGCCGACGCCACCACACAGGAGCCGGAGTCCACTCCGGACTCCGCCCTCACCCAGGTGCGCCGCCGTGGCACCACCCGGGCCGCGGGGCTCCTCTTCCTGCTGCACATCGTGGACGAGCTGGGCCTGCCAGACACACTGCTCTCCAGCGAGTTCGCCGCCGTGCGCGGGCCCCGCTGGATGCTGCATCAGCTCGCGCTCACCCTGCAGCCGCTGGAGCCGGCCGATCCCGCCGCGCTCGCCTTCGCGGGCCTGGCCCCCGACGCCGAGCCTCCCTCCGAGGGAGAGCCTCCACCCACCGACGCCGAGCGCGACTTCCTGGCGGCCTGCGCGACGCGCATCGTGGAGCGCACCCGGGAGCGCCTGGGCCAACCGGATGAGCCTCGCGAGAAGCTGCTGCTCTTCGTCTGCCGGCGCCGCGGCGAGGTGGTGGCGGATCCGGGCTGGATCGAGATCCGGATGGAGCTGGACGAGGTCTCCACCGAGCTGCGCAGGGCCGGCCTGGATCTGAACCCGGACTGGCTGCCCTGGCTCGGCGTGGTGATGAGGTTCACCTATGCGTGAGCCCGGCCTCGGAATCGAGCCCCTGCCTCAGGCAGGCAGCCCTCCGGGCCCGCGGCTCGCGCGGGAGACGGGCATCTTCGCCGGTCGCCTGGCCCAGCTCCTCGACGGGGCGCTCGCCGCCGAGGGTCCCCTGGCCCGTCAGCGGGAGCTCCTGGAGCAGATCTTCCTCTCCACCGCGGGAGACCGTCCCCTGGGCGAGTGGAAGGGCAGCGCGCTCGACCGCATGGAGGAGCCGCCGCACCCGCTGGATCGGATCGCCACCGCGCTGAGGCTGGCGCCCGTCGAGGCGGATCTGCTGCTCCTCTCGGGGATGCCCGAGCAGCACGAGGGGCTCTGCGCCGTGCTGCGCTCGCTGCACCCTCGGTCCGAGCCGTGGATGAGCGTGGGGCTCGCCGCGCAGCTCCTCTGCCGCTCCACCGAGGAGCGGCTCCTGCTGCGCGAGGTGCTGGAGACAGGCCCCGCCATCCGCGCGGGGCTCATGCGGATGACCGGAGAGGCCCCCTTCTTCGAGCGCAGCCTGGTGCCGAGCGAGTCGCTCTGGTCCGCGCTGCACGGGTTCGACGTGTGGCCCGCGGGGCTGGTGCCCCTCCAGACGCCGGTGACGGTGAGCGGGCTGGAGGACTGGCTCGACACGCCGAGCGCTCGGGTCGCCATCCGAGCCCTGCAGTCCGGAGAGCCGCGCACCGTGCTGGTGGCCGCCGAGTCCGAGGAGGTGGCCCTGCCGCGCGCCGCCGCCCTGGCCGCCGCGGCCTCGGTGCCCTCGGTCCGCCTGGGCACCACGGGCCCCTGGACTCCGGAGCTCGTGCGGCAGGCCTGCCTCCATGCCCTGGCGCGAGGGATGGTTCCGGTGCTCCGGCTGCCCGCGTCCGAAGGCTCCAGCACCGTCGAGGTCCCCTCCTTCGATGGCTTCCCCGGACCGGTGCTCGTCGCCGTGCGCGAGGGGGCCACCGCCGTCCGAGGCCTGCGGCCCGCGCAGACGCTCTACGTGGAGCGCCCCTCCACGAGCGCCCGCGCCCAGGCCTGGGGCGAGCTGCTGCCGGAGCTGGGCTCGCTGTCCCGGGTGCTCGCGACGCGCTACAGCCTGGAGCCCTCGGCGGTGCGCGAGGTGGCCGAGGACGTGCGCAGCGCGGCTCAGCTCGAGGGCACCTCGCCCGGCCTCTCCCATGTGGCCGCGAGCGTGCGCACCCGCACGGGGCTCTCGCTCATCCCCAGCGTGAAGCTGATCCAGCCCAAGGCCCGCTGGGAGCACCTGGTGCTCGCACCGGACCGGCTCGCCCAGCTGCGCGAGGCGGTGGACCGGCTCGGCTACCAGCAGCAGGTGCTGGACGAGTGGCGGCTGCTCTCGGGCCGGCCCGGCGCGCATGGCGTCCGGATGCTCTTCGCAGGCCCGCCGGGCACGGGCAAGACGCTCTCCGCCGAGGTGCTCGCCAGCGCCCTGGGGGTGGACCTGCTGCTGGTGGACATCTCGCGCCTGGTGTCCAAGTGGATCGGCGAGACGGAGAAGAACCTCTCCGCCGTCTTCGACGCCGCCGAGCACACCCAGGCGGTCCTCTTCTTCGACGAGGCGGATGGCCTGTTCGGCCGCCGCTCCGAGGTCTCCGACGCGCACGATCGCTACGCCAACCTGGAGACGGCCTACCTGCTCTCGCGGCTGGAGCGCTTCGAGGGGCTGGCCGTGCTCTCCACGAACCTGCGCCACAACATCGACCCGGCCTTCATCCGGCGGCTGGAGTTCGTGGTGGACTTCGACGAGCCCACGCTCGAGGAGCGCCTGTCGCTGTGGCGCTGTCACCTGCCGTCCCAGGTCCCGCTCGCCAGGGAGGTCGATCTGGCGGAGCTGGCCGCTCTCTATCCCATCTCCGGAGGACTCATCCGCAACGCCGCCGTAGCCGCCGCGTTCCTCGCGGCCGCCCAAGCAAGCCCCATCACCCGTCACCACCTCGTCCGCGCCGTGTGGCGCGAGTACGCCAAATCCGGCCGTGCCTTCCCCGGTGTCCCCGCCGGGGTGGCCGACCCCTAGAGGAGCCCGATGCCAAACTCCCTCCTTGAACTCGCCACCCAGGAACGCGACCTCTTCAAGACGGCGCGGGACAACGCCCGCGACCGCCTGGGCACCGCGCAGGCCTTCCTGTCCGCCGAGCGCAAAACGCTGACCGACGCCATCGCCCAGCTCCAGCAGTACGAGGAGCAGATCGCCGCCCTGCGCGCGCAGCTCGCCGCGGCGGCGGTGCCCTCCGACGCCACCGTGCTGCTGGGAGAGCTCTCCACCGTGACCGTGCAGCACCGCCAGCAGCAGGCGACGGTGCTCGCCGCTCGCGCGGGGGTGGGCTCGGCCCAGGCCTCGGTGGCCAGCGCCCAGTCGATGCTCGAGCTGGCTGACGCCCGGCTGACGAGCGCGGAGGCCCGGCTCGCGCAGGCCACCCAGGAGGACGCCCGGCGCCAGGCCTGGAAGACCGCCGTGGGCCAGGCCCCGCTCGCGACCCTGCGCACGGACGCGAGCAACGTGCTCGCGGGCGCGGGAGGGAGCACGGTCTACGCGGCGGCCCAGGCGAAGTTCGTCCCGTCCATCATCCCCGCGAAGCTCTGGGAGCTGGCGACGCAGCGCTACACGCTGTGGCACGAGCGGCTGAAGCTGGCGCGCAAGGCCGTGGAGGAGGCCGAGGCGCAGCGGGCCACCCTGCTCGACACGAGCGGAGGGCTGGCGGGCAAGGCCGAGAAGCAGGGCGTCGCCTTCCGTCTGGCCGAGCGTCGCCTCACCGAGTACGCGCTCACCGGCCGCGACCGCTACACGCGGGCCGTCAAGCTGCTCCAGCAGCTCGCGGACCCGAGCAACCAGGTGCTCACGGCGGCGGAGGCTGCGGACGTCCAGGAGGCGCTCGGCGATCGGAACGACGCCGCGGACCTGGAGAAGCCGCTGAACGCGGCGCAGATCGTGCTGGACGCCAGACAGGCGGCGTACGACGACGCGGTGCTCGCCGCCTACGCGAAGGATCCCAACGACACCAACGTGAGCGACGACACCGGCGTGGTGGCGGCGAAGGGCCCGCGCGACACGGCCGAGACGACGAGAAACGACGCCCGGAATGACTTCGACGCGAACTCGCGAGCGCTGCTGCTCGCCTGGGCGGCGGTGATCCCGGACCGCGCGTGGCGCCAGATCCTCACCTTCCTGGAGGCCACCACGCTGCTCAACGAGGTGAAGGACACGCCCGCCACCCTGGTGGCCGACCTGAACGCGGCCGAGACCGCCTACGCCAACGCGCTGCTCGCGGAGGTGAAGCACTCCTTCTCCCTGGCCTTCCTCGAGAACGCCATCGCCACGCGGAAGGCGATGCTCGAGAGCGTCCAGGCCAACCAGCCCACCCGCCTGCTGAGCGCCATCCGCGGCGACGACATCTGAGGAGCCCCCCCATGCCCCAAGTCCTCACCCAGGCCAGTACCAGCTCCGCCTCGCAGTCGGCGAACGTGCAGCTCCCGGTCAATCCCTTCACGGCGCTCAACGTCCACTTCGGCATGCTGCTCGGAGTGGATGATCTCGAGACGCTGGAGGGCTACCCCCGCGGGAAGATCCGCCTCCACAACGCCTGGCTCCACGGCCCGGGCGTGGTGTGGGGGATGGGTGTCGAGGTCCAGCAGACGCGCGGTGAGCTCCAGGTGAACCCCGGCCTGGCGCTCGACGCGAGCGGCCACGAGCTGCACCTGGACTCCCCGAGCTGCGTCAACCTGGGCGCCTGGTACGCGGCCCACAAGGACGATCCGGGCTTCACGCCCGAGATCACCGACACGGGGGTGGTGTTCGACGCCCATGTCGTCATCCGCTTCAAGGCCTGTCTGACGCGGCCGGTGCCCTCCATCTCCGAGCCCTGCGAGGGCGCCACCCAGGGCGTGGCGTACTCGCGCGCCCAGGAGACGGTGGAGCTCTTCCTGCGCCCCAACTTCTCGCCTCCGCGCACGGCGCCGTACCACCGGCTCCGGCTGTTCTTCGGGCTGGATGACGTGCGCATCGAGAATGACCTGCCCGTGCAGGAGGATCTCGACATCCTCCAGCACCGCGAGACGATCCGCGCGCTCCCCGCGGAGGACCAGCCGAAGCAGGCCCTCGAGGCCTTCCGACGCTATGCCGCGCTCGACAGCGCCGAGCTGCAACCCGCGGCGGGTCCGGAGGGGGCGAGCACCCTGTTCCCGGCGCTGGATCCGAACGAGCTGGTGCTCGCCGACGTGCAGGGGATCGTGCTGAACGACACCTCCAACGGCTGGGTGCTGGCCACGCCGCTGCCGGAGATCCTGCCGCAGGTGCGGCCCTCGCACGTGGCCACCTCGACGATCCAGGAGCTGCTGTGCGGCGCGCTGCGGGGCCAGCCCGCGGACGCCGGAGGGCCCCGGGTGGACCCCTCCTCGGTGGCCATCACGGACAAGACGCTCTCCTTCACCACCACGAGCCCCATCGAGCGCAACAGCCTCACCGAGGAGACCGTCCTCCTGAGCCGCTTCACCCCGGACAAGGGCTGGCAGCCGCTGGCCTTCGTCCTGCCAGGAAGCCTGGGCGAGGACGGCACGAGCGTCTCCATCGATCTCACCGAGGAGCCTCCGAAGGAGGGGCTCTTCCGACTCGTGGTGCGGGGCACGGGCCCCCGGACGGTGCTGGGCGCGGGCCCGGACTTCCGCCCGTTCGCCGGAGCCGTGGATGGACCGCCCGGCACGGCCTCGCAGGGCCACGACTTCAGCCACCACTTCACCCTCACGCAGGCGAGGAGCTGATCATGCCGCAGCAGAGCAACGGAAACGGAGGCACGCTTGTGCTCGTGGGGGCCCAGAACGGCATCACGCTCGTTCCGGCGCAGACCCCACTCACGCGCCTCAACTACTTCGACGGCAAGTTCCTGCGCGCCGCGGACCTCGAGGCCGAGCAGCGCTACCTGCGTCAGCTCGTGGCCATGTCCAACCAGGGCGGAGGCCCGGGCGTCGTCCACGGCCTGAGCACCACGCTGGCGGCGAATGGCGCGCTGAAGCTGTCGGCCGGCCTCGCCATCGATCCCATGGGCCGGGTGCTCCTGCTCCCGCAGGAGGCCTCGCTGGACATCCAGGCGCTCATCGAGGCCACCGCCGCCAGCACCGCGGTGCAGGGGCAGACCACGGGCGGCTCCGGAGCATTCCAGCTCTGCGAGGCGCCCCAGACGACGCCCTCGGGCGGCACCACCCAGGCGGCACCGGCCACGGCGCTCTACCTGATCACCATCTGCCACGCGGAGGCGCTCTGCGGCGAGGAGGACGTCTACGGCAAGCTCTGCGAGGACTCCTGCGTCACCACCACGAGCCGCCCCTATCGGCTGGAGGGGCTCGTGGTGCGCGCCCTGCCGCTCTCGCTCGTCACCCCGTACCCGACGTCGTCGAGGCTCTCGCTGTCGCAGCTCCACCTGCGCTCGCGCGTGGCCTCCGCGTACTACTCGGACGAGCGCAGCGCCCACCCGAACCAGCTCTCGTACAGCGGGCTCACCGGCGGCGCGTGGTGCCTCGGCGCTGGCTATGAGGCCGGTGCGTGCGACGTGCCGCTCGCGGTGGTCGCCCGGGAAGGCAACACCACCGTGTTCCTGGACGCGTGGACCGCGCGCCGCGAGCGCATCGAGCCCCCCGCGAAGCGGCACTGGGCCTGGAAGATGCGGATGCGGCCCTGGGACGTCTTCCTCGCCCAGATCCTCCAATTCCAGTGCCAGCTCGCGCACCTCCTCACCGAGCTGCCAGCGGACGGCGCGGACCCGTGCCAGCCATCCAAGGACATGCTGGGAGAGACGTCCCAGACGCTGGCCCGGCTCCAGGAGCAGCTCTCGAAGCTGGATGTGACGGGCCTGGGCCCGGCGCTCTCGGAGATCAGCGACCTGAAGTCGAAGATCCAGTTCCTGCTGGGCACCCAGACCACCAACACTCCCTCCACCATGCAGGGGGGCCTGCTCACCCAGAACGGCATCGTCGAGCTGCCGTCCGCCGGCTACCTGCCCGTGGCGAACCAGACGACGGCGAGCGTCAACGCCCAGGTCCGGGCGCTGCTGGGCGAGGGGGTCGACCTGCGCTTCTGCGTCGTCCGCCCGGACTACGTGGCCCACGCGCTCGAGGCCGCGCAGCACATGGAGCGCATCTCCCTGCTCGAGGGCCTGGAGACCCAGGGCAAGAAGCCGCAGGTGGATGTGCTCGTCCCGGACGGCAACATCATCCAGGGCTCCGTCCAGTCCGGGAGCACGCTCTATGAGACGTCGCTGCTCGCGCAGGACTCCCCGGAGGCGCGCGGCGTGACACGGACGGAGCAGCTCTCGACCGGAGGCATGGCGTTCTACTCGGCGGACACATGGTCCACCGGAGCGACACAGCTGCCGAGCTCGGTCGGCAAGCTCATCGTCACGCAGGGCGGGCAGCAGACGTTGCAGCAGCGAGAGGCAGCGACCGTCTCGACCCAGTCCCGTTCGGCCCCGCTCCAGCTCGCGGCGGCCGTGCGGAAGCTGAACTCCATGAGCCGGAAGGTGGGCAAGCCGGTGGCCAAGGCGACGACCGCCCCGGCCGCCACCGCCGCCCCGGCCCCCGCTCCCGGAACGAGCAAGAAGGCCGCGCGGGCGGCCCAGGCCGAGACCCTGGCCCTGGCGACCAACTACCCCGCCCCGCCGTACTACTCGGATGGTGACGATCACCCGGATGCCTTGTGGATCGCGGCGCGGTGGGATCGCCGCTTCCGCACCCTGAAGGCCCAGCAGGGCACGCCGGTCAGCCTGCGCCTGATGACCGCGAGGCTCGCCCACGATGGGCTGCGCGGCGAGGAGACCCAGATCTCCGGCACGTTCACGGCGACCCAGGTCCAGGCCGGCTCGACGATTGTCGGCACGCTCGACCTGTTCTTCTCGACCCTCACGACCCGCCCCACCGAGCCGACCGAGACGGGCGAGACGTACAAGATGACCCTCAACGTGACCCTGACGTTCCAGGGTGACGACGCGAACGGCTCGATGAAGGCGGTGCTCACCGTCGGCGGAAGAGGAGGCGCGCTGGAGGCGATGGTGACGCGCAGCTCGTCACCGCCCCGCATCACCTTCACCGTGAAGGGCGAGCTGAGCGACGACGAGCCGAGCTCGACCGAGGAGCTCATCAAGGCGACGCTCGACGCGAGCACGGCGGTGCTCACCGACACCGACCCCTACCACCAGAAGGCGGTGTCGGCGCTGGAGCTCATCCAGTCCGTTCCCTCCACCGAGGCGACGTTCCGGCAGGTGGCGCAGGCCCTGCTCTTCCCCGAGCCCGAGGCCGACCCCTCCGGACTGACCGTCCAGGCCGTCCACGACTGGGTCCTCTTCCACCGTCGCCGCACCAAGCAGTGCGCGGTGGTGGAAGAGACACCCCAGGCGCTCCCGCCCCTCCGGTATCGCGTCTACAGCATCCACGCGAGCACCGAGGCGCAGGCCAACGGCTACACGGAGGATCTCAAGAGCGGCGTGTACTCGAACATCCAGCGGGCCCTGACGTCCGCGGGCAGCATGTTCGTGGAGTTCGAGGGAGGCACCGCCAAGCCCCGCTTCGACGCCACGACCACCGCCGAGAGCTGGAAGCTCCTGTCCCCGGGCAGTCTGATCCATCTGGCCGCCGCGGGCTCCAAGAGCGATGACTCCCAGGCGATCCAGGTCTCTCGGATCAAGAAGGTGGAGGAGGCCATCCAGCCGCACTCGAAGGTGGACTCCAGCTCGCAGCTGCTCTCGCTCGTCCCCCTGCCGGAGGTGCTGAAGCCCACCAACGCCGACGGGCTGATGATCATCATCACCCGGACGGCGCTCACCTACCTGGAGGTCTACGCCTACGACAGCGTCCCGACCGGCACCCACATGCCCTATGAGCAGCTGATGCAGGCGCTGACCACGGGCTCGACGGCGGCGGCCAACTCCATCCTCATGAGCGCGAACTACCCCTACAACCCGGTGGGCCGGGTGAACTTCGCCCAGGGCACGACGACGATCCCGGACGGCACGGGGACGCAGATGGTGCAGAACTTCACCACGGCCTTCGCCAACCACATGTACAAGTACGTGACGAAGATCGAGGTCTGGGTCCGCAACGATGAGGCGAACGTGGCGATGCGGAAGAGCCAGGGCGAGGCGCTGAAGACCGTGCTCGGCTCCAACTTCCAGGGCTTCGAGGTGGTGACGACGCGGACGAGCAGCGTGCCCTTCCCCACCAGCGCTCCGGCCATCGCCTTCCTGAGGGTCAGCGCCGCCAACCCCGTGTCGGCCCGGGCGACCCGGGGGCGCTAGCACGAGTCGTCTGAATGAGCGGCAGGCACGTCAACGTCCACGCATGCCTGGTGCACGAGAGCCGGGAGTCCGTCATCGATCTGGTGCGCAACCTGCACCACCTCGATCCGGCCTCGGTCCTGCTGCTCTACAACGGCGGCACGGATCCGAGCCTGCTGAGCGACTTCCCCTTCGAGCGCTACAACGCCGTCGTCCATCCCTCACCGCAGCCGATGCGGTGGGGGTGGCTGCATGACTTCGCGCTCGACTGCTTCCGCTTCGCGCTCCAGAGCTTCCCGTTCGACACGATGACCATCGTGGACTCGGACCAGCTCGGGATGCGTCCGGGCTACTCCGAGTACCTGGGCCGCTTCCTCGCCCAGCGCTCCCGGGTGGGGCTGCTGGGGCTGGTCCACGGCCCGGACGCGGAGCGACCGTGGCCCGCGCCCGCGGACCAGGCGTGGAAGGAGTTCCACCAGTGGCGCCCCTTCCTGCGGCGGTTCCCGGACGGCGAGTCGAAGTTCGTGCACAGGACCTTCTGGCCCTCCACCATCTTCACCGCGGACGCCGCGAGGGACCTCCTGCACCTCTGGGAGCATGACCGACAGCTCCAGGAGTTGCTGGATCGGACCCACATCTGGGCCTCCGAGGAGATCCTCTTGCCGACGCTGCTGGCCCTGCTCGGCTACGAGGTGGCGCAGAGCCCGTGCCGCTATGACGTGGTGCAGTTCCGGAAGCGCTACTCCACCGAGGAGCTCGACGCCGCCTTCGAGGAGCCGGACCTCTTCTGGATCCATCCAGTCCCTCGCAGCCATGGCGATCCGCTGCGCGCGCACATCCGCGCTCGCTTCGGGGGCTACGAGGGCACCGCTTCCGCGCCTCGCGCCTCCACCCGCGCCAGGCCCCGGCCCTCCGCCGATGAGCGTGCGGCGCCAGCGGAGGCACGGCCCCATGGCCTCCTGCTGACGTGGCCGATCCTCAACGAGGTGCGGCGAATCGAGGGCTGGCTCGCGGACGAGGAGGCGGACCTGCTCATCGCGGCGGCCTCGCGCGCACTCACGCACCTGCCCGCGCCGCACGCGCTGGTGGAGGTGGGGAGCTTCTGTGGCAAGGCCACGGTCCTGCTGGGCCGGGTGGCGCAGGCGCTGGGCTCCACGGCCCGGGTCCACGCCATCGATCCGCTCGACGGAGTCGTCGGCGCGCACGATCGAGGGCTCCAGCACCTGGGCCCGACCCGGGACAGGCTGGAGCGCAACCTCCAGCTGGCGGGACTGATGGACCGTGTGAAGATCCACCCGAGCACCGCGCCAGAAGTCACCTGGCAGGGCCCCATCAGCCTTCTGCTCATCGACGGCCTGCACGACTACGCCAGCGTCTCGAGCGACTTCCACCACCTCGAGCGATGGGTGGTGGACGGTGGGTACGTCGCGTTTCACGACTACACGGACTACTTCCCGGGCGTGAAGCGGCTCGTCGACGAGGTGTTGGCCCACGGGCGCTACCAGGAGGTCCACCGCGCCGGGAGCCTGATGGTGCTGCGGAAGGTCCCGTGAGCTTCAGCTCCCGCGCTTGCGACGCACCAGGCGCAGGTGGCCCTGCTCTCCGGCGCACCAGAAGCCGCCGTCGCCCGTCCCTTCGACGCCCGCGATGAACTTCACGGGAACGCTCAAGGTCTCCTCCACCGTTCCATCGGACGCGAGGCGCCGGAGCTCGCTCGGCTTGCCTTCCTCGCTCACGCCGTGCCACAGCGCGCCATCGACGCACGACACGCCCGTGACGAAGCGATCCGACGTGAGCGTCTTCACGACCTCACCCGTCCTGGCGTCGACCTTGTGAATCTTCGAGTCGTAGTACTGGCCGACCCAGAGGTAGCCGTCCGCCCAGGCCATCCCGCTGTCCTGCCCCTTGCCCGGCGAGGGCAGCCTCCGGACGATGCGGCCGTCGGACGGCTGGATGACGAGGATCTCCCCACTGGCGAGCTGGTAGATGTGCTCGCCGTCGAATGCCGTCCCGGCGTTGGCGGCCGGAACCGGATGGCGGTGAACGACCTTCTCGGTCTCCGGATCGAATGCGACGAGCTCGTTGTCGCGCGCGAACCACACCAGCTTCCCGTCGTAGGTGACGCCGTGAATCCGTCCCTCATCGAGGGGCCGGTACTCGCGAACGATCTCCGCTGCGTGCTTCGACGTGCTCATGGGGTTGCTCTGGGGGCTGGGGCTCGGGCGGCGGGGTTTTCGTCAGCGATCGCTTCACTCGTACCACGAGCGCCGTCACGGCGGCGCCGGCTCCCGTGGTCGTGGCGACGGTGATCGCGAGGGACGTCAGACAAGCTGGGCACACGGTCTCTCCTGGCTGGACACGAGGGAAACCTAGGCGTGCGCCGTGATCCCCGGGAGTAACATTCGTGACGCGAGGCGCCGCGGCGGGACACGAGAGCAGCACGACTCCCGCATCGCCTGATGACAAGTCCGCCGCTCCGGGCGATCTTCGAAGCGTGCTGCCCACCCCTACAGCCCTCCTGGATGCCGGGCGAGCGCTGGCGAGCGGCGAGCCGCTGAGGGCGCTCGGACTCGTCGGGCGCGTCGAGAGCGCGCTCGGGCTCACGCTCCGGGGCATCGCCTACGCGCAGCTCGGCGATCTCGAGCTGGCGAAGCAGTCTCTCGAGCGGGCCCTCTCGCTCGAGGACGATCCGCTGAGGCGAGCACGCGCACGCGCGGCGCTGGTCGAGCTCGCCCTGAGCCTGGGAGATCCCGCGCCCGCGGCGCGAGCAGCCAGGGAGTCCGCCGACGAGCTCGCCCGCCTGGGTGATGCCCGCAATGCGGCCATGCAGCGCCTGGTCCTCGCGCGCGCCGAGGTCCTGCTCGGTCGCCTCGGCGAGGCACGCCGCGTCGTCGAGGAGGTCACGGCCATGGAGCTCGCGCCCGATCTGCGCGCGGTCGCCCTGCTCGCCCAGGCGGAGATCGGCATCCGCGCCATCGCGACGACCGCCGCGCGCGACGCGCTCACCCGGGCACGCCGTGCGCTCGAAGAGGCGCCCCATCATCTGCTCGCCCGGGCCCTGCTTGCCCTCGAGCAGGAGCTCTCGCGTCCCATCGCCCGGGTGCTGCGCGGGGGTGAGCTCCGCGATGCCGATCTCTTCACGATCGAGGACGTCTCTCGCGGCGAGGTGCTCCTCGTCGATGCCTGCCGGCGCCTGGCCATCGGAGGTCGCGTCACGATCCCGCTCGCGCGCAGGCCCGTCCTGTTCGCGCTGCTCCTCGTCCTCGCCCGCGCCTGGCCGGCCTCCGTGCCACGAGACGAGCTCGCGGCGCGCGCCTTCGACGTGCGTCGGGTCAACGCTTCGCATCGCTCGAGGCTGCGCGTCGAGATCGGCCGGCTGCGCAAGGTGATGGACGGGCTCGCCGCGGAGCCGGTCGCCACGACGGATGGCTATGCGCTCGAGTCGAAGCGCGAGGTGGTCGTGCTCCTGCCCCCTTCGGATGACGAGGTCGCCCGCATCGCGCTGCTGCTCGGCGATGGCGCGGCATGGTCGGCCCAGGGGCTGGCGGAGCACGCCGGCATCTCGAAGCGCACCGCTCAGCGAGCGCTCGCGGCGCTGGTGGCGAGCGGCGGCGCGATCCGGACGGGCAAGGGCAAGGACCTGCGCTACACCCGGCCCGGGACGCCCATCGCGTCACGGATGTTACTCCTCGGTCTCGTCCCCAGGACGTAGATCCTTCTCAGGCGGCAAGAGCGCCGCCCGAGAACGGGGAGTCACATCATGAGCCTGGCCAGCACGCCAACGATCGAGCCGCGGCAGCAGACACGCAGGAGCGAAGCCACACGAGAGGAGTGGCTCGAGGCCCGCAGGGCCCTGCTCGCGAGGGAGAAAGCCTTCACCCGCGACCGGGATGCCCTGAGCGCCGCGCGCCGCGCGCTTCCGATGGTGAAGGTCGAGAAGAACTACGTCTTCGAGGAGCCGTCCGGCAAGCGCACGCTCGCGGAGCTCTTCGAGGGCCGGCGCCAGCTCCTCGTCTACCACTTCATGTTCGATCCGAGCTGGAGCGAGGGGTGCAAGAGCTGCTCCCTGGTCGCGGACAGCTTCGAGGCCAGCATCATCCACCTCAAGGCACGCGATACATCGTTCGCGGTGGTCTCGCGCGCGCCGCTCACGAAGATCGAACCGTTCAAGGGACGCATGGGCTGGAAGTTCCGGTGGCTCTCCTCGGCGGGCACGGACTTCAACTACGACTACCACGTGTCGTTTCCCCCCGAGGACATGGCGGCGAACAGCGTGGAGTACAACTACGCGAAGAGGCCCTTCCCGGCGCCGGAGGGTCCGGGGCTCAGCGTGTTCCTCCGCGAGGGCAACGACATCTTCCACACCTACTCGACGTACGAGCGTGGCCTCGATCTGCTGATCACCACGTACAACTACCTCGATCTCACACCGCTCGGCCGGCAGGAGGAGGGCCTGCCGCCCGGGATGCCGTGGCTGCGCCACCACGACAGGTACGACACGACCTGAGGGGAGCCCTCTCTCCGCTCAGTGCAGCAAGGCCGCGCCGCGGGAGTCCTCTGGAGCCTCACCCTCCAGGCGCTGAACGCGGCGCAGCTCCGCCCTGGCGCCGATCTCGGTGAAGACCTCCCGGGCGCGGGCCAGCCACCGGGCGCGCTGGTGCGGCAGGGCGACGGCCGCGTCGAAGCACGCCACGCCCAGCTCCCAGCGGTGCGGGCCCTGCTCCAGGAGGGAGATGGCCTCCAGGAAGACGGGCTCGGCGGCGGCGCTGCCCTTGCGCAGCTTCAGCGCCCGGGCCCTCACCCGCAGCACCGGGCCCTTCAAGTACGTGTAGATGCGCGACAGGATCCGCGCCTTCCAGATTCCCAGGTGGACGATGCGCATCAGCTTCGAGCGCGGCACGGAGGTAGCGCCCTCCTCCAGCGCGAAGAGGGCCGCCTCCGCCGCATCCACCAGGCCGACCTGCAGGAAGGGCACCAGCACCTGGTACTTCCACACGATGTCGAAGGCGCGCACGGCCACCCGCGCCGCCTCCTCCACCCGGTGCTCGCGCACGTAGACGTTGGCCAGGTGGTTGAGCGCGGCGCACTGGTTGGCGAGGTCTCCCACGTGAACGGAGATCTCGAGCCCCTCCTCCATCTCCTCGCAGAGCCGCGCCACGTCGCCCTCTCCCTGGAGGTAGCGGCACATGGGCACCCACGAGTGGGCCCACCCCTGATGCATCATCGCATTGAGCGCCAGCCCCCGCTCGCCCATCTCCCGGAAGAGCTGCTCGGCCCTCTCGAAGCGCGCGGCCAGGAAGTGGCTGGTGGCCAGGATCATCGTGGCGATCTGCACCTCCCACGGCTCGCCCACCTGCCGGAACCTGCCAATGGCTTCCTCCTCCAGCTTCGCGGCTCGCTCCAGATCATCGGCGAACAGGGCGTGGATGCCCAGGCGATTGAGGGCAATGCCCTCGACCATCGGATCCTTCGAGCGCCGACCGAGCTCCAGCGCCTGGGAGAGGTAGCGCCGCGAGCGCCGGAGCAGCCCGGCGCCGAACAGCACGGTGCCGTAGTACCCGTTGGCCAGGCTCAGGCCGTACTCCGTGTGCACGCGCTCCGCCATGTTGAGCGCCACCAGCGTGGCCCAGGTGAGCTTGGACAGATCCACGAAGTAGTAGATCCGGATCAGCGCCATGAGCGTGTC
Source organism: Hyalangium gracile (assembly GCF_020103725.1). Classification (NCBI taxonomy): domain Bacteria; kingdom Pseudomonadati; phylum Myxococcota; class Myxococcia; order Myxococcales; family Archangiaceae; genus Hyalangium; species Hyalangium gracile. Next base: position 399,048 of record NZ_JAHXBG010000005.1, read on the forward strand.
GAGCTGCTTGATGAAGAGCGCCCGCTCGGGAGCCGGCACGGGCCGCAGGAGCCAGGGGAAGACCCGGCTCAGCAGGTGGAGGCCGAAGTGGGCCGCGGTGCGCGCCACCAGCGAGATCCGGGTGCGCGGCGCGGCGTGTCCCATGACCTTGAGCGCGCGCTCCAGCTCCTGGATGGCCCGGTCCGACTCGCCCTTCTCCTGGAAGGCGCGGCCCAGCCCCACGTGGATCTCCGCGCGCACGTCGTCCGCGTGCTCGCCCTGGAGTCGCTGCTCGAACATCTGGATGGCCGCCGTGTAGTGGCCGGACTGCAGGAGCGTGTGCGCCAGCTCCAGCATCACCTGGCGCGTGTCGTCCAGGACCACGTCGCCCGGCGAGCGCTCCAGGTGGGAGAGCACCTCCAAGGCGCGGTGGTAGTGGTGGATGGCCTCGTCGTTGGCGTACTGGCGCCGGGCGGTGCGCGCGGCGATCAGCGTGTACTCCAGCCCCTTGGCCTCGTCGTCCGCTCCCAGGTAGTGGTAGGCGAGGAGGCCCGTCGGCTTCACGGGGCGCTCCTCCAGCGCCTGGGCGATGCGCAGGTGGTGCTGCCGCCGCACGCTGCGAGGCAGGGACTGCAAGGCCGCCTCCTGGATGAGGGCATGGCGGAACTGGTAGCCGGGCTTGGCCTCCTCGTCCCAGGGCTGGAGCAGGCCCGCGGCCACCAGCCCCACCAGATCCCTGCGCAGCGCGGTGTCGGCCAGGCCCGTGAGGGTGACGAGCAGTGAATGAGAGAAGCTGCGCCCCACCACCGCGCACAGCTGCGCGAGCTGCTTCTGCCGGGGTGGCAGCGCATCCAGCCGGGCCAGCAGCACCTCCTGCAGGGACAGGGGAATGGCCGCCGCCGGCTCGCCCTGCAGGATCACCCGCGTCATCTCCTCCACGAAGAGGGGGATGCCGTCCGTGCGGGCCACCAGCTGCGTCACCACCTTGGCCGGCAGTTGCTGCCCGCGCGCGACCTCCTGCACCAGCCGCTCGGTGTCGTCCGCCGACAGCCGCTCCAGGGGGATGACCTCGGAGTGAGGGTGCTGCCCCCAGGGCGGGCGGAAGTCGGGCCGGGCGCTGAGGACCACGAGCAGGCGCATCCTCTCCACCAGCTCGGACATGAAGCTCAGCACCTGAAGCGTGGAGGGGTCGGCCCAGTGGAGATCCTCCACCATGATCAGCAGTGGGCGCTCCCACTCCTGGTGGACGATCAGGGCGGCCAGCGCCGCCATCGTCTCCTCCTTCTGGCGCTGTGGCGTGAGGCGCAGGTGCGGAGCGTCCTCGGCCACCGGCAGTGAGACCAGCGAGGCCATCAGCCCCACCTGCACCGGCGTGAGGCCCCGCCCATCGAGCCGCTGCTCCAGCGCGCGGAGGTTCTCCTGGGGCGAGAGCTCCGGGCGCCCCCACAGCCGCTGCAGCGTCTCGATGACGGGGTGCAGGGCGCTGGTGCTGAACTGGCTCCAGCACTGGAGCCGCAGCAGCAGCGGCTTCTCCGACAGCACCCGGTCGCGCAGCTCCCGCAGGAGGCGGGACTTGCCGATGCCGGCCTCTCCGCTGACGAGCACATAGCTCCCGTGTCCATCGCGAGCCCGCTTCCAGGCATCGAGCAGCAGCCCCAGCTCGCGCTCACGGCCCACCAGGGGATTCAGCTTCCCGTCCGCCGCGAGCGTGCGCTCGAAGCGGATGACCGCCACGCGCGCGCGGAGCACGCGATGGACCTCCAGGGTGCGCCGCCCATCGAACGAGCGGGCCCCGAGCGGCACCGTGTCGAACGCGCGCTTCACCAGGGTGTAGGCGCTGGGGCCGAGCACCACCTGGTCCGGCCCGGCCTGCCGGGCCAGCCACGCGGCGATGCGCGGGGCCTGTCCCTGGATGGTGGGGGTGCGCCCCCGCAGCTCCGGGAGGATGTCGTCCAGCACCACCAGATCGGTGTCGATGCCCACCTGCACCGCCAGGTGATGGGGCGGGCCTGGGGGACGCTTCGCCCGGAGCGACTCGAGCACGGCATGGGGTAGCTCCAGGCCCGCGCGCACCGCGCACTCCGAGTCGCCCTCCTTGATCACCGGATAGCCGAAGCAGGCCAGCACCTCGTCGCCGATGCACAGGATGATGAAGCCGCCATGCTTCTGGAGGACCTCGGAGGCCACGCGGTGGAAGGTGGCCTCCAGCTCGCCGAAGTCCTCGGGATCCAGCTGCTCGGCCAGCGCGGTGAGCCCCGCCACCCGACAGGACACCAGCGTCACCTGTCGACGCTGGGGAGCCACCGAGCGCCGCCCCCCTCGCCCGGCCTCCAGGTGCTCCTCCAGCTCTCGCAGTTCCTCGCGCAGCTCCTGGGCGGACAGCAGGCGCCTGGCTGGCTCCTTGGCCAGGGCCACGGAGAGCAGCGACTCCAGCTCCCAGGGCAGCTCCGGGTTCCGCTCGCGCAGCGAGGGGACGGGCACGGGGGAGAGCACCTTCTCGCGCAGCTCATCCACCCGCAGGTACGGGTAGGGCAGCTCTCCGGTCAGCAGCTCATAGAGGATGACGCCTGCGGCCCAGATGTCGGTGCGCTCGTCCACCTGCTCGCCCCGCCACTGCTCTGGCGCCATGTGAGAGGGCGTGCCGGCGCTGGGCAGTTCCTGTAGCGCGGACGTCTTGCCCGCGGGGGCCAGCCAGGCCAGCCCGAAGTCGAGCAGCTTCACCGGGCCCTGGCGGGTGATGAACACGTTGCTGGGCTTGAGGTCGCGGTGGACGATGTGGTGCTCGTGCGCGTGCGCGAGGCCCGCCGCCACCCCGCGCATGATGCTCAGCGTCCGCCGCAGCTCCAGCTTGCGCTCGCGCAGCAGCAGCTCCGAGAGCGACTCGCCCTGCAGACACTCCATCACGAGGAAGGGAACGGGAGGCGAGTTCGGCCCGTCCTTCCACTCAGCCACGTCGAAGATGCGGATGATGTTCTCGTGATCCAGCCGCGCGATGGCCCGGGCCTCGCGCAGGCCCATGCCCGCCAGCTCCTCCCGGGGGAAGAGGAACTTGAGGGCCACCACCCGCTGCAGCTCCGCATCGTGGGCACGGAACACCTGGCCCATGGCGCCCTCGCCCAGCCGCTGGATGATCTCGAAGCGGCGGCCATCCGAGCCGCCCAGTCGCTCGCCGGGAAACAGCCGGCGCAGCCTCGGCCTCGGGCCGGCCTTCGCCACCTCCCTGAGGAACGAATCATTCAGATCGGAGCCGTCATCGAGCTCCCAATCCGCTTCTTCCGGAAGGGAATCCCAGGAGCCCTGGCTGTCATGCTCGCCCGTCCTTCCCATGGCGCTGCCCCCCAGCCATTTCACACTCAAGGTAGGGGCACCCGAGGAGGCAGGCAATGACACCTCCTGCCCCCCTGCCCTGGGATCGGCAGTCGCTCACCCTGTCGTCGGGTGCAGGCAGCGAGGCAAGCCGTGAGCCTGCCTGCCTCACTCGAGCAGGCGGCGCTTGGCGGCCTGGAACTCCTCCTCGGAGAGGTGGCCTCGCTCCCTGAGGGCAGCCAGCCGCTCCAGGGCATCGACGAGCCCCGCTCCTGGCGACGCGGGCCTGGCGTCTCCACTCCCCTCCTGCTCGGCCCCGCCAATGGCGATGATGGCGGCGCTGAGGGTGGAGGCGACGACGCCGATGAGCCCGATGCCCATGAGCATCAGCACCGTGGCGACGAGGCGCGCCAGCCCGGTCTGGGGCGTGATGTCGCCGTAGCCTACGGTGGTCGCGGTCACGATGGCCCACCAGAGCGCATCGCTGAAGGCGGCCAGGTGCGGGTTGCTGTCCCGCTCGAGCATCCACACCACCGTGGCCATGGCCAGCACCACTCCCGCGGCCACCAGGAGCACGTGCCCGAGCTTGCTGCGGTTGAAGAGCACGTCCAGGAAGGTCAGGGTCTTCAGCCGCCGGTAGGCCATCACGGCGCGCAGCAGTCTCAGCACCCGGGTGAACCTGAGCACCTGGGCGATGCGCAGGAAGCTGAACGTCTCCGCGTAGAGGGGCACGAGCCCCAGCAGCTCGTACCAGTGGGACCGCCAGAAGGCCTTGCGATCCAGCGCGCGGGCGAGCCGGAGCAGGAAGTCCGCCAGGAAGATGAACACGAACACCAGGTCGATGGCGGCGACCCACTGGAAGCGGGGGTCCGGCCAGCGGATGCCCTCCAGCTCCACCCAGAGGATCGGGCCCAGGCTCAGTACGGCCAGGACCGTCATCGCGAGATCCAGGAACACCTGGCGCCTCGAAACGGTGTCTGTCCTCTCCATGGGCGCCTACCGTATTCGAGCCTCCGGCGGTGGAGAACCGGCAAATCCCGGCAGCCTCGCCCACAGCACGGTGGCGTTGGGCCGGGCGGGCTCGGGCTGGAGGCCCAGCTTCTTGAAGTCGCTGGAGTAGCGCGAGCCCTTGATGACCACCGCCCTGCGGGCCACGCGCTGGGCCTCGGCGACCGTCTCGCGAGTCAGCGGCGCGTAGTCCGCGTAGCGCCGCAGCGTCTGGAAGGCCACGGATGACTTGCGCTGGCGCTCGAACATCGGATCGAAGAGCACCACGTCGAAGGCCCCGTCGGGAAGCGTGCGCAGGTACTCGCTGGCGTCGGCGTACACCGCCTGGATGGGGCACGCGAGGGGGTGTCGGGGCAGGGTCTCCAGCCCGTACCGGACGAGCAGGTAGAGAGCGGAGCTCTTCTCCAGGGCCGTGACAGCTCCCGAGGGGCCCACGAGGCGCGCCGCCACCTGCGCGTCGGCGGCCAGGCCCAGCGTGCAGTCCAGGACGCGCTCTCCCTCGCGGAGCCCGCTGACACGCAGGAGCATGTCCTCGTGCACTCCGGCATCCAGCTGCTTCACCCGCAGGTGCGCCAGCCCAGGAGAGAACCGCAGCGAGCCCTCCGCATCCACCAGGGAGACCGCTTCGGCCTCCATGACGATGAGCGCATCGGCCGTGTCCGCCAGCATGGACGCAAGCGGCCGTTTGTGGGTGCGCTCCACATAGGGCGCCCCCACCTCGGAAGCAGCCTGCTGGGCGCGCAGCACGAGCTCCGGCGCATGACGGTCGGAGGTTGTCACGGCCAGGGGCCATCGGAGGCCGGGGGGCTGCCCCGCTGGGGGAAGTGGCTGCGCCATCGCGGGGCGGACCTCAGTCTTCCGACTGGACGTCCTGAGCGGTGACACCCCAGTCCTGCAGCACCTGGGCCTCGTCCTGCTCGCTCCGCGTCTTCTTGAACCGGGCTCCTGGCACGCCCTTCACCCTGCGCTCGCACGCGGCCCAGGTGGCGTGGCGCTTCACGGAACGCCCTACCTGGCTCAGGTAGGAATAGGCCTTGCTCGAGCCCTCGCGCTGCCTTGGCTTCTCCTCGGGGAGGGACATGTCCTCGGGCACCTCGAGCACGTTGACGCCGTACCCCTGCAAGGGCCCCACGTAGAGCTGCACGTGCCGGCCCTTGGAGAAGCCGACGGCGATGACGTCCACCCGCTCATTGCCCGGAACGCCCGCATGCCCGCGGACGTAGCGCCACTCCACGGTGGAGGACTCGGCCGGGAACGCCTGCTTGCGCTGGGCCAGGAGCGCCATCAGCCGCTTCCAGTACGCGGCGTTGGCTACCTCCCCACCCTCGGCGGTCTTCCAGCCGCGTCGGCTCCATCCGAAGGCCCAGCGGGTGATGCCCTGGATGACGTAGGTGGAGTCCGTGTGGATGTGCACAGGCCCGGGGGTCTGCTCCAGATGGCGCAGCGCCTTGCCCACGGCGGTCATCTCCATCCGGTTGTTGGTGGTCTCCGACTCGTGGCCCCCCAGCTCCGTCACCTGACCGTCGGGTGTGACGATGATGACGCCCCAGCCTCCCGGACCGGGATTGCCGGAGCATGCACCGTCAGTGAAGACCAGGATGGGGGGGTTCTCCATGGCCCCACGCTATGCGGCCACGGCCTCTCTCGCCATGGGGACGGGAGGGCCTACCTCCCGTGCACCGCGAGCTGAGCTCCATCCTTCTCGCCGCGCTGGCGGCGGAGCCCTACCGGACGCTCGCGCGCGCCAGGTCGCACTCCTCGCAGCCCCTGGACGGAGGGCAGAGGAAGATGAGCGGGTCCGCCGCCAGCTGCTCCACCGCGACGGTGACGACGTCACGCGCGTTGAACAGCCGCGCGTCGGCGTTTCCCACCTTCCCCATCCGCTGAAGGCCACGCGCGCCGAGCCACTCGTCCGCGATGCGGAAGCCAGTGCAGCAATGGTCCGTCTCCGCGATCAGCTCGGTACGAACGATCCCGTCGATCTCGACCACTGTCGGGTGTGAGACCGAGTACGGCACCCCCGCGATCGCCTCCGCCAGGTGCAGCGTCGTATCCTCGCTGTGGGTCACGCCCAGCAGCAGCACCTGACCATTGAGCTCATGCACCCGGCCCACCGGGCTATCGGGCCCGTGCGGAGGAGACAGCGGCTGAGGACGGCAGATCTCCTCGGCGAGTGGGCCTTCGGCGGCGAACGAGCCTCCTGGATGGCTACTCCTCACGACGCCCGGCTGTCGCCAGAAGAGCTCGGCTGTGATCCCCATGCCTTCGGTCGGTGTGGACCTGGGATCGAACACGCTCTCGCCATCGGTCATCGTGGGCATCACCAGCGTGCCCTGGGGGCCGATCGCCTTCCGCAGCGCGTCAATCAGCCCCAGGGGACCTCCAGCGACGGGGCGCACGGCCTTGAACGAGGTGTGGACGAGGAGGACTCCCCCCTGACGCACACCGAGCTCGTGCAACTGCTCCACCAACTGCGCCGTCGTCTTCTCAGCCATGGCCCGCTCCGTTGAGGGCGGTCAGGCTAAGTCATTCCGCAGAGGTTCTTGAAACCTTGGGGAGGCAGCCCCCCTGTGCTCGAACCGGCTGCCAACTGGTATGACAAGCAGACCAGTACGGAAAGACCGCGCCCGCCCCCCTCATCCCCTTTCAAGCGGCGCAGCATTTTACGAAAACCGTGAAACGGCTTCTTCGGACCGACCTGGTCGATCTACCTGCCCTGGGGGCCCAGGAACCGTCCCTCCAGCCGCTTCACCTCTCCGGAGGCCGGATCGCCAACCTCCACGGTGAACTCGAACGGAAGCACCAGGGCCCCCTGCTCCACCGTCATGAAGAGGGGAACCCGGAAGCTCTCCAGCGAACCGAGCCGCACCTCCCGCTGGGGCAGCACCACGCGCACCGCCTCGGGAGCCTTCACCTCGAGGCGGAAGGTGGCCTCGCCCGGGTTCTTGTTCACCAGGTGCAGCTCGAACTGATTGCGGACGCTGCCCTCCTCCAGGAGATACGGCGCGCCCTGCATCCGCAGCAGGTTCGCCTCGAAGGGCGTGCGCCGAGCCAGGCTCACCCCGAGCGCCGTCACGGAGGCCAGCAGCAGGACGCCGTACGCCACCAGCCGAGGCCGGAGGACGCGCCGCGCCTTGCCCGCGAAGCCATTGAGCGAGTCGTACCGGATGAGGCCCCGTGGCCGATCGATCTTCTCCATCACCTCGTCGCACGCGTCCACGCACTGCGCGCAGGCGAGACACTCCATCTGGAGCCCGTTGCGGATGTCGATGCCCGTGGGGCACACGGCGATGCACCGGCGGCAGTCCACGCAGTCCCCACGCGGAGCCGGCGCGGCCGCCTTGCCCTTCAGGAGCGGCCCCCGAGGCTCACCCCGGCCCATGTCATAGCCGATGATGAGCGAGTCCCGATCGTGCATCGCGGACTGGAGCCGCCCGTAGGGGCAGAGCACGATGCAGAGCTGCTCGCGGAACCACGCGTAGTTGAAGTACAGCGCCCCGGTCACCACCATGGACCACGAGAAGGCGGTGCCGTGGCCCACGGGTCCCTCGCGCACCATGGCGGCCAGCTCGCGCGCGGAGACGAAGAGGCTGAGCGCCACGTGCGACAGCGCCAGCGACACGGCCAGGTACGCGCCATGCTTCGCCACCGCGCGAGCCACCCTCGCCGCCGTCCACGGCTCCGAGGCCACCCTCAAGCGCCGCTCGCGCGGGCCATCGATCCAGCGCTCGATGGGCCGGTACACGCCCTCGAGGAACACCGTCTGCGGACAGGCCCACCCGCACCACGCCCGCCCGAGCGCCGCCGTGGCGAACAGCAGCGAGAACCCCATCGTGGTGAGCACGAAGAGGACGAGCCAGAAGTCCTGCGCGTTGAAGGTGTTGCCGAACAGGTAGAAGCGGCGCGCCGCCACATCCAGGTGGACCGCCGGGTGTCCCCCCACCTGCACGAGCGGCAACGCCACATAGATGGCGATCAGCACCGCGAAGACGATCCGCCGCCGCGTGATGAAGCGTCCCCTCACGTCCGCCGGGTGGATGGCCAGCCGTGAGCCATCCGCCTTCATGGACGAGAGCTGATCGACCCGAGGTCCCTCGGTGCGCGCCATGGCCATCTTCTCCTACTGCTCGGGCTCGCCCTGCGGCGGCTTGCCGGGCACGTTCCGGCCCTTGATTGTCAGCACGTACGCGGTGACGGCGCGCACGCGCTCCGCGCCCAGGGTCCGCTCCCAGGCGGGCATTCCCTTGGCGACCGAGCCCTGGGAGATCGTCTTGTGGATGTCCACGGGCTTGCCGCCACGGAGCCAGGCGTTGTCCGTCAGGTTGGGGCCGATGAGCCCCTGGCCCTCGGCGCCGTGACAGGCCGCGCAGTTCTGCAGGTACAGCTGCTTGCCGCTGCCTGTCGCCTGCCCGTCCTTCGTCAGCGCCAGCAGCGTCTCGTCCGAGAGCGGCCCATTGGCCGCGGCCCGCCGGGCGAGCTCGGCCGCCTCCTGCTGATACTCGCCAATCAGCCCCGGCTCGATCTCCGCCACGTGGTAGTAGAACCAGTAGCCGAAGCCGAAGACGATGGTCGCCCAGAGGATGCCCAGCCACCAGTTGGGCAGCCGGTTGTCGTGCTCCTCGATGCCGTCATACACGTGATGGACGGCTGACTTGTCACTCATGATTGGTGCCTCCGGTGGCCTGCCGCGACTCGCCCTGCTCGGCCAGCGGGAGCAGCGCGAGCGTCTCGAAGTCCTGGCTCCGCCGCGCGATGAAGAGGTGCGCGACGACCCCCAGGAACACGCCCAGGAAGAGCAGGAGCGAGAAGAGCGGCAGGTGGGTGAGATTCATCCCCGAGTAGAATTGCTGGTACATCAGCGCGCTCCTTCCGTGATGGCGGCGGTCTTCGGCTCACCGGGAATGGCCGCGGGCAGATCCTGGGGCCCTCGTCCCAGCCGCTGCAGGTAGGAGATGAGGGCCACCAGCTCCGAGTCCCACGCCACCTGCACCCCCTGAGAGGCCAGATCCGCGGTGATGCCCTCGGCCTGCGCCTTCTGCCGCGCCAGGGCCCCCTCCACGTCCGCGTTGGTGTAGGGCACGCCCAGCTTCTGCATCAGCGCCAGCTTCTTCGGCGCCGCCTTGACGTCGATGCGGCCCTCGGCCAGCCACGCGTAGGACGGCATGTTGGAGCCTGGGCTGGTGGCCCGAGGATCCAGCATGTGCGTGTAGTGCCAGAGGTTCGGGTACTTGCCGCCCAGGCGGTGCAGGTCCGGCCCGGTGCGCTTGCTGCCCCACTGGAACGGGTGGTCGTAGATGAACTCCTCGGCGCGGGAGAGCTCGCCGTAGCGCTGCGTCTCCGACACCAGGGAGCGGATCATCTGCGAGTGGCACGTGTAGCAGCCCTCGCGCACGTAGAGATCCCTCCCCTGGAGCTCCAGCGGCGAATACGGGAGCTGGGCCTCGCCGTGCGCGGGCACGGCCTGCTTGATCATGATCGTCGGCAGCAGCTCCGCCACCCCGCCGATGAGGATGGCCATCAGCGTGAGGACGGTGAAGGCCAGCGGGCGGCCCTCGATGAGGGCGAACCACGAGGGCTTGCCCGCCTCGCGATCCCTCCGGGTGACGATCCAGGCGAACTCGCCCAGCGTCACGATGGCGCCGATGAGCACCAGCGCGCGCACCGGCTTCGCCCAGCCCAGGAAGAGGGAGACTCCGAGGATGGCCACCGCGAACACCAGCGGCCGGCCGGTGACGACCTGCACCCAGCTGGGCGCCGGAACACCCACGGGAGCGGGCTTCGGCTCCTCCACCACCACCAGCGCCTCGCCATCCACCGCCTTGCCGGCGCGAGCCGTCTTCCACAGGTTCCACGCCATGACGATGAAGCCAGCCAGGTAGAGCGAGCCGCCCAGGAAGCGGACGATGTACATGGGCCGGATGGCGATCAGCGTCTCCACGAAGCTCGGGTAGAGCAGCGTCCCGTCCGGCTGGGTGGCGCGCCACATGAGGCCCTGGCCAATGCCGGAGATCCACATGGAGACGACGTAGAGGAGGATGCCCACCGTGCCGACCCAGAAGTGCAGATCCGCCGCCTTGGTGGAGTGCAGCTTCGTGCCGAACAGCCTGGGCACCAGCCAGTAGAACATGCCGGCGGCCATGAAGCCGTTCCAGCCCAGGGCGCCGCTGTGCACGTGGCCGACGATCCAGTCGGTGTAGTGCCCCAGGGCGCTCACGGACTTGATGGAGAGCAGCGGCCCCTCGAAGGTGGCCATGCCGTAGAAGGTGACGCCGGCGATGAGGAACTTGAGGACGGGATCCTCGCGCAGCTTGTGCCAGGCGCCCTTGAGCGTGAGCAGGCCGTTGAGCATGCCGCCCCAGGAGGGCGCCCACAGCATGACGCTGAACACCATGCCGAGCGACTGCGCCCAGTCCGGCAGCGCCGTGTAGAGCAGGTGGTGCGGGCCGGCCCAGATGTAGATGAAGACCAGCGCCCAGAAGTGCACGATGGACAGCCGGTACGAGTACACCGGCCGCTCCGCCGCCTTGGGCAGGAAGTAGTACATGATGCCCAGGATGGGCGTGGTGAGGAAGAAGGCGACGGCGTTGTGGCCGTACCACCACTGCACCAGCGCGTCCTGCACGCCCGCGAAGACGGAGTAGCTCTTCAGCGGGGTGAGCGGCAGCGCCAGGCTGTTGACGATGTGGAGCACCGCCACCGTGACGATGGTGGCGATGTAGAACCACAGCGCCACGTAGAGGTTCTTCTCGTTGCGCCGGGCCAGCGTCCAGAAGAAGTTGATCGCGAAGGCCACCCACACCACGGCGATGGCCACGTCGATGGGCCACTCCAGCTCCGCGTACTCCTTGGAGGTGGTGTACCCCAGCGGCAGGCTGACGGCGGCCGCGACGATGATGGCCTGCCAGCCCCAGAAGTGGAACTTCGACAGGAAGTCGGACGCCATGCGCGCCTTCACCAGGCGCTGGGTGGAGTAGTAGATGCCCGCGAACATCATGTTGCCCACGAAGGCGAAGATGACCGCGTTCGTGTGCAGCGGGCGCAGGCGCGAGAACGTGGTGTAGGGCAGCCCCAGGTTCGCCTGCCACCACGCGAGCTGGGCGGCGACGAGCGCCCCCACCCCCATGCCGACGATCCCGAAGAGCACCGCGGCGAAGATGAAGCGCCTTACCGTGGTGTCGTCATAGATGATTCGCTGCTGTTGCACGGCATTCACCTCGCGGAGTCGTGCTGCGGTTCGGAGTCCGTCCGCGCCGGGCGGGCGCTGTCGTCCTCGAGTGGGAAGAGCGAGAGCCGGTCTGCGTGCTCGTGATCGCCGAAGCGGATGCTGACCAGGAAGAGCAGCACCGAACCGGCCACGAGCATCAGGCTCACGAAGACCTGGAGAAGGATGACGTTCATGTAGGGACCTCCCGGAGCGCCCGGGCCCGGGCCCGCGCCGGGCGGCGCGGGGGCGACAGGCTGTAGATGGAGAAGAGCAGCAGCGACAGCGAGCTGAGCGGCATGACCACCGTGGCGCGCAGCGGCGTCATCCAGCCCGCGAGGCACGCGGCCACCGCCACCACGTTGTAGGCCAGGGCGATGGCCAGCACGCGGTGGACCACCTGGCGGAGCTGGCGCGACAGCTGGAGCGCCTCGCGGATGGGGCCAATCCCCTCCCCCAGCAGGAAGAAGTCCGACTTGCCGGGCAGGACGGGCCGGTCGATGGCGGGAGTCCCCGCGCACAGCGCGCGCTCGAAGGCGAGGCTGTCGTTCACCCCGTCGCCCAGGTACAGCGTGTCCGCCTGGTCCAGCGACGCCACCACCGCCGACTTGTCCTGGGGCCGCATGCCACCGAGCGCGTGCAGCCGCGGAATGCCGAGCCGGTGCGCCATCTCCTGGACGCGGCTGGGGGCGTCTCCGGAGATGAGCCACACGTCGGTGCCCTCCTCGCGCAGCGCCGCGATCTCCCGCTGCGCGTCCGGGCGGACGCAGTCCCGCATGGGGAAGCTCGCCACGAGCTGGCCGTCTCGCGCCAGCACCGTGCCCTGCGCCTCGGTGGCTGCCGGAGCGGCCCACGACGCCGCGCCCAGCCGCCAGCGCGAGCCGTCGCGCCTCAGCTCCAACCCCTGTCCGGGGGACTCCACCACCTGGAGGCCAGCAGTGAAGCGCGCGCCAGCGCGGGAGAGCTCGGCGGCCAGGCACCGGCTCACCGGGTGGTTGCTGCGCGAGGCCATGTCGAAGGTGATGTCCCGGAGCCCGGGCTCCAGCGCGGCCACGGCCTGACGGTCCACCAGCTCCAGCCGCCCGAGCGTGAGCGTCCCCGTCTTGTCGAAGAGCACCTTGCGCACGCGCGGCAGCCGATCCAGCAGATCCGTGGCGCGGATGAAGAAGCCGCCGCGGCGCAGCCGGGCCTGGGCCAGCTCGTAGGCCATGGGCACGGCGATGCCGATGGCGCACGGGCACGTCACCACCAGCAGGGCCACCGCCACCTGCAGCGCCTTGTCCGGCCCCGCCGGCCACCACAGCGCCAGCCCCACGGCGGAGACGACCAGCACCGACAGCACCCACCGGCGCGACACCCGGCTCCAGAAGCGGGCATGCGTGGGCAGCCGCTCCTGCGTGGCGGGCGCCTGGCGCAGCAGCGACACCAGCGGCGAGTCCTGGAAGTCCGTCCGGGCCCGCACGTGCGCGGCGGTGCGCGAGGCGTTGAACGCGCCGGCCGGAACCTCTCCGCCCTGCCGCAGGGAGCGCTGCTCCGCCTCACCGGTGATCCAGTCGGTGGAGAAGGAGGCCTGGGCGTCCAGGAGCACCGCGTCCACGGGGACGAGATCGCCCGGCGCGATCACCAGCACGTCCCCCGCGCGCAGCTCGGGGGCGCGGACGGTGTCGAGCCGCTCCCCCTCCTGGCGGCGCACGAGGATTCCATCCGCGCCATCGTCCTCGAGGAGGAACCGGCGGTTGCGGTCCAGCACGCGCTGCTGGAGCCAGCGGCCCACCAGCATCAGCGTCATGAAGGTGTTGAGCGACTCGAAGTAGGCCAGGTCGCCCCGGCCGCTCCGGGCCTGCACCAGCGAGGTGCCATACACGAGGAGGATGCCCAAGGCGATGGGCAGATCCAGGTGGAGCACCCCGCTGCGCAGCCCCTGCCACGCCGAGCGGAAGAAGGGCCAGCCACCCACCAGCACCGCCACGGTGGACAGCGCCAGGCTCAGCCGGGTGAAGAGCGTGAAGATCTCCCCCTCCGCCGGAGCGAGCCCCACGTAGAAGCTCCACGAGAAGATCATCACGTTCATCGTGATGGAGGCGCAGATGCCCAGGCGGACCGGCAGATCCCGCGAGGCCTCCTCGGGGCGCTTGCGGCTGGGCCCGAAGAGGTACCCGAAGGACTCCACCTGGCGCAGGAAGCCGGCCACATCGAAGAGGCCGCGCTTCCACCGCAGGAGCACCTTGCCCAGGGCCGGGTTGATGGTGATGCCCGCGCCGCCCGGCTGGCGGCGGAACAGCTCGTTCATCAGCCAGACGCATGCGGCGCAGTGGATTCCCTGCACGTCCAGCTCGAGCGAGCACAGCTCTCCACCCGCCGCCTCGCCGCGAGCCACCAGCGGCTCGAGCCAGGCATGGCTCCGGTCCGCCTTCGGCTCGGGAGCCGGCGTCACCTGGCCCTGCGCCAGCGCGTAGTACCGCGTGAGCCCCTGCCCCACGAGGAGCTCATGCACGGCCTCGCACCCCGCGCAACAGAACTGCCCGGAGGAACCTGATGGAACGGGGCTCCCACAGTGGAGGCAGGAGGCCGAGCGCTCTTTTTGCGCGATGTCAGACATGCACAGGGGCTCATTGCGAACGGCATGCCCGTTGCGAGAAGCCGGGGCATGACCCTCCTCGAAGCCCCAGCGCTGCTGCTCGGACAGATGCCCCCCCCTTCACCGGCAGTGCTTGCCGGCTCGCTCGGGGCGTTCACCGTGGGCCTCACCGGCAGCGTCCACTGCCTGCTGATGTGCGGCCCCCTGGCGTGCGCGGGCCTCCCCCTGGCGCCAGGCCCCGAGAGGCGCCGGGCGGTGCTCGCGTACCAGGGCGGGCGCGTGGCGGCCTATATGGTGGTGGGAGGTACGCTGGGGGCGCTCGGCAGTGGCGTCGCGCGGACGCTGGACGTCTCCCTGCGCCCCGCGTTGCCCTGGCTGATGGCCGCGGCGCTCACCGCCTCCGCGCTGGAGGTGGGCAAGCGGCTCCGGCCCCTGCCCGGGTTGTCCCGGCTCGTGGGTGCCGTCTCCCGGCTCGGCGCAAAACTTTCGTTCGTGGGGAGAGCCGGCGCAATGGGTGCGGTGACGCCGCTGCTGCCCTGTGGCCTGCTGTATGGAGTCTTCGCGGCGGCGCTGGCGAGCGGCTCCTTCTCGGGGGGGGCGCTGGTGCTCGGCGCCTTCGCCCTGGGGGGCCTGCCCGCGTTGTTGGGGGCCCAGCTCCAGACGGGGCTGTGGCGGCACCGGCCGCGCATCGCCACGTTCCTGCTCCAGCGGGCGCTGCCCCTGGCCGCGGCGGCGGTGCTCGTCTACCGGGCGCTGGGAACTCCTGAAAAGCCGAGCTGCCACTGACCAGGCGGCTCGAAGGGGCCGTCTGATCGGGCAGCTCGAGGGCTACGGTCTCGGGGAGCTCACGTGTGGTGGTGCACGCTCTCCACGAGGTACGGGTCTCCCTGCGGAACCAGGGGCGCCGACTGCACCGCGCGCGTCACCGCCAGCACGAACAGCCCGCCCAGGCCCACGAAGCCGGCCAGCTCGTACAGGCCCACCCCGAGGCGCTCGGGCATGTTGGCCGGAGCCACCATCAGGTACACGTCCAGCCAACGGCCCAGCAGGAGGATCCCCGCCACGCGCAGCAGGTGCGACTCGCTGCGCTTGGCCGTGCGCGGCAGCAGCAGCAGGAACGGCAGCGCCCAGTTGATCACCAGGTTCGCGTAGAAGGGCACCGTCCACCCGCCGTGCGTCCGGGCCACGAAGTAGACGGTCTCCTCCGGCAGGTTCGAGTACCAGATGAGCAGGAACTGCGAGAACCAGAGGTAGGCCCACAGCGTGGCGAACCCGAACATCAGCTTGCCCAGGTCATGCAGGTGGCTGGTGTTGACCGACGGCATCGCCCCGGAGCGGCGCAGCAGGATGACCGCCACCGTCAGCGCGCACACGCTCGAGGAGAGCAGCCCGGCGATGTTGTAGAGCCCGTAGATGGTGCTGAACCAGTGCGGCTCCAGGCTCATCAGCCAGTCGAACGCCGCCAGGCAGAACGTGATGCCGAACAGGACCAGGAAGAGCGCCGAGACCGTGACGTTGCGCCGCGTCCCCTCCTCCGTCCGCTCCGTGTCCTGCCGCAGCGAGTTGCGCCGCAGCGCCCACGCGAACACGCACCACAGCCCGAGGATGACCACCATCCGCACCGCGAAGAACGGCACGTTGAGGAACGCCGCCTTCGTGTGGAGCAGATGGTCCTGCTCCATCACTCCCGGGCGGGCCCAGAGGTAGAGCGCGGAGGCGCCCGGCACCACCGCCAGCATCGTCACGGCGCCCACGGGGACGTAGGAGGCGAACGCCTCGGGGACGCGCTTGAACACCGTGGCCCAGCCAGCGTTCGCCACGTACATCAAGGCGAGGAACACCAGCCCGCCCAGCCCCAGGCACAGGAAGTAGAACCCGCTGGTGAGCAGGCTGGTGAGCGCGCGCGTGGGCTCCAGCGCGAGGCCCGCGCCCAGGCCCGCGAGCCCCAGCGCGGCGGCACCCCACGCGCCTTTGCGAACCATCGGACTGACGACGAATCCCGGGGAGCTCATGGCGCCTCCTGCCGTGCGGTCTGCTGCGGGTTCTGGAGCGAGCGGATGAAGTGGACGATCTTCCACCGATCCTCCGGCATCACCTGCGAGCCGTGGGCGGGCATCAGCCCCTGGCCATGGGTGACGATGTGGAAGAGCTGCCCATCCGGCAGCCCTCGGGCGTGATCCGCCAGGAGCGACGGAGGGCTGGGGAAGCGCGCCGTGACGAGCCCGTCGCCCAGCCCCCCGCTGCCATGGCACGGCGAGCAGTAGCGCGCGAAGGCCATCTTCCCGCGCGCCAGCACCTCGGGAGAGGCCGGGTAGGGATTCTTCAGCTCGCGTCCGGCGCGGGCGGCCTCCTCGGGCCCGGCCTTGAAGTGGTGGGGCATCTGGCTGCGCGCCAGGCTTCCCGGAGCGGGCAGCATCAGCGTCCGCCCGTCCTTCGTGACGGGGTTGGGAGAGAAGCTCTCGTAGGCCACGGCACCCACCATGTCCGGCGAGTACTCGTAGTTGGGCTTCGACACGTCCTGCTCGCAGCTGGTGGCCAGCAGCGCCACCGCGGCGCATCCCAGGGCCCGCTTCATGACGGCATCTCCTTCCAGGACAGCTCCACCGCCCCATGCCTGCGCAACATGTCCTCCACGGCATGGTGCGCCTGCTCCCCCTGACGGGCGCCGAGCACCAGCGCGAAGCGGTCATCCGTCACTCGGGGCAGCGTCAGCCGGCGGCTGCCGGGGAACAGCCGGCTGCGCGCCAGGAAGGCCGCCACGGTGATGAGGCCCGCGAACAGCACCGTCAGCTCGAACGTCACGGGGATGAACGCGGGCAGCGAGTTGAAGGGCTTGCCACCCACGTTGAGCGGCCAGCTCACCACGGACGTGTAGAGCTGCAGCGCCAGCGCCAGCGAGCCGCCCAGCAGCCCCGCCGCGAAGCACACGTAGGTGAGTCGCGAGGGCCGCAGGCCCATGGCCTCGTCCATGCCGTGCACCGCGTAGGGCGTGTACACGTCATGCACCGGGTAGCCCGCCTGGTGCGCCGCCCGGGTCGCGTCGAGGATCTTGTCCTCGTTGTCGAAGTAGCCGATGAGAACGGAGGAGCTCATACCGCCACATCCTTTCGAGTCGCCAGCCCCACGAGCACCGGCGAGGGCACCTCCGCCGCAATGGGCTCGGGCGTGTCGTGCCGCCGCGGCTCACCGTGGGTGGAGGGCTCATGCGCGGGGCTGTGGCCTCGGGCGAAGCCGAGCACGCTCTTCACCTCGCCGATGGAGATGATGGGCAGCACCCGCGTGAAGAGCAGGAACAGGGTGAAGAACAGGCCGAAGGTGCCGATGAAGGTGCCCACCTCGATGACCGTGGGCGTGTACATGGACCAGCTCGACGGCAGGAAGTCGCGGTGCAGCGACGTGACGATGATGACGAAGCGCTCGAACCACATGCCCACGTTGATCACCAGCGACAGGACGAAGATGGCGGCGGGCGAGGTGCGCACCTTCTTGAACCAGAACAGGTGCGGCGACACCACGTTGCACGTCACCATCGTCCAGTAGGCCCACGCGTACGGGCCGAAGGCGCGGTTGAGGAAGGTGAAGCGCTCGTACTCGTTGCCCGAGTACCAGGCGATGAACACCTCCGTGCCGTAGGCCAGGGACACGATGCCGCCGGTGACGATGATGACCTTCGTCATGTTCTCCAGGTGGCGCACGGTGATGAGGTGCTCGTAGCCCAGCACCTTGCGGGTGATGATCATCAGCGTCAGCACCATGGCGAAGCCGGAGAACACCGCGCCCGCCACGAAGTACGGCGGGAAGATGGTGGTGTGCCACCCGGGGATGATGGAGGTGGCGAAGTCCATGGACACGATGGTGTGCACCGACAGCACCAGCGGCGTGGCCAGGCCCGCCAGCAGCAGGTACACCGTCTCGTAGCGGGACCACGTCCGGTGCGAGCCCGTCCACCCCAGCGAGAGCACCCGGAAGAGCTTCTGCCGCAGCCCCTTGGCCCGATCCCTCACCGTGGCCAGGTCCGGGATGAGGCCCACGTACCAGAACACCAGCGAGATGGTGAAGTACGTGCTGATGGCGAACACGTCCCACAGCAGCGGCGAGCGGAAGTTCACCCACAGGCTGCCGCGCTCGTTCGGGTACGGGAACACCCAGAAGAAGAGCCAGGGCCGGCCCATGTGGATGACGGGGAAGACGGCGGCGCACATGACGGCGAACAGCGTCATCGCCTCGGCGGCGCGGTTGATGCTCGTGCGCCACTTCTGCCGGAAGAGGAAGAGGATGGCGGAGATGAGCGTGCCCGCGTGGCCGATGCCCACCCAGAACACGAAGTTGGTGATGTCGAACGCCCAGCCCACCGTCTTGTTCAGGCCCCAGACACCGATGCCGGTGGAGACCTCGTAGGCCACCATGCCCACGCCGATGGCGAGCAGCGCGAAGGCGATGGCGAAGGCCACCCACCACGCCCGGGTGGGACGACGCTCCATGGGAGCGCAGATCTCCTCCGTGAGCTGCCCGAGGCTGCGCTCCTCGGAGACGAGCGGGACGCGGAGGGGAGAGAGGTGCGAGTTGCTCATGAGCC
This sequence comes from Hyalangium gracile, assembly GCF_020103725.1. Classification (NCBI taxonomy): domain Bacteria; kingdom Pseudomonadati; phylum Myxococcota; class Myxococcia; order Myxococcales; family Archangiaceae; genus Hyalangium; species Hyalangium gracile. Next base: position 417,696 of record NZ_JAHXBG010000005.1, read on the forward strand.
GCTCCCGGATCCGGTGTTCCGGATCTTCGTGAGGTAGGTGACGACAGGACCGATGTTCAGCTCCTCCAGGAGCCGGAAGGCACGCCCATCCCTGGCGAGCCGCGCCACCTCGCTCTCCGGGTCATTCAGGTCCCCGAAGTGGATGGCCTGCGCGGGGCAGCTCTGCTGGCACGCGGTGCGGATCTCTCCGTCCCGAGGCTCGCGGCCCTCGCGCCGGGCGGTGGCCTTGCCCTCCTGGATGCGCTGCACGCACAGGGAGCACTTCTCCATCACGCCGCGGCTGCGCACGACGACGTCCGGGTTGAGCACCATGCGCTCGAGCGGCTCGTCATGCTTGTAGTCGAACCAGTTGAAGCGGCGGACCTTGGTGGGGCAGTTGTTGGCGCAGTACCGCGTGCCGACGCAGCGGTTGTAGACCTGCTGGTTGAGCCCCTCGCTGGAGTGCACCGTGGCGAGCACCGGGCACACCGTCTCGCACGGCGCGTTCTCGCAGTGCTGGCACATCATCGGCTGGTGCACCACCTGGGGGTTGTCCGGCTCGCCGGCGTAGTACCGGTCGATGCGCATCCAGTGCATCTCGCGGCGGCGCAGCGCCTCGTCCTGGCCCACGATGGGGATGTTGTTCTCCGCCTGGCAGGACACCACGCACGCCGAGCAGCCCGTGCACGCGCTCAGGTCCACCGCCAGGCCCCAGCGGTGGCCCTTGTACTCGTGGCCGGACCACAGCGAGAGCGAGTGCTTGCCGCCGTGTCCCCCGTGCGCCTCGTTGCCCGCGCGCGGGTTGGCGAGGAAGGCCGCCAGCTCCGCCTCGCGCACGTGCGAGCGCCCCTCGAGCGTGTGGTGCGTCTGCGTGAGCGCCAGCGGCCGCCGGTCCGTGGTCACCGTGAGCTTCGCCCCACCCACCGTGCGCCGCACCCGCCCATCCACCACCGCCGCGAGGGTGAAGGCGTTGGAGCCCACCCCGTCCGCCACCTTGCCGGCCTTCGTGCGGCCATACCCCACCGCGATCCCCAGCACATCCGGGTGCGTGCCGGCCTGGACGAGCGCTGGCGCCTCCAGCATCCGCTCCCCCACCCTCACCTGCACCACCATCCCGTCCTGGATGCCGAGCTTCTCCGCGCGGGACGGCGCGATGCAGACGTAGTTGCCCCAGGTGACCTTGCTGATGGGATCCGGCATCTCCTGGAGCCAGCCGTTGTTGGCCAGCGTGCCGTCGCGCAGCGCCACCTTCGGGTAGAGCACCAGCTCCAGCTCCCCACCCGGCGGGGAGACGCGGGCCAGGGCCTGCGCCAGCCCTTCCGTCCGGAAGCCGGGCGAGAGGGCCTGTGCCTTCGCGGCGTACGTCACCACGCCCCGGCGCACTGCATCGTCCCAGAAGGCCTGGAAGGACTGCCCCGCGGAAGCGGCGCTCGGGAAGACCTCGGCCTCCCAGCGGGCCCGCAGCAGCTCGTAGTACCCCTGCGGCGTCCCCGCCCACGCGAGCAGCGACTCCACCGCGCTGCGCGTCTCGAACAGCGGAGCCACCACCGGCTGGCGCAGGCTCAGCACGCCCCGCCGGGGCTCGGCATCGCCCCAGGACTCCAGCGGATCGTGGTCCGGCGCGTGGTGGCTCGCCAGCGAGGCCGTCTCGTCGAGCCGGTCGCCCATCGCCACCGTCACCGCCACGCCCTTGAGCAGCTCCGCCAGCTCCTTTCCTCGCGGATGGCTGTAGGCCGGGTTGACGCGGTGGAAGAGCACCGCGCCCACCGTGCCTGCCTTCAGCTCGTCCAGCAGCGCGCCAAAGCCCTGCGTCCCCTCCTCCAGCGCCACGCTCTCCGCCAGGGAGACGGTGGAGCCCTCGTTGCCGAGCAGCGCGTTGGCCACGCTGGCGAGCACCTGCGCGGCGACGTCATCTCCTCCGCAGACCACCAGGCCCCGCTCGCGAGCCGTCCAGAGCGCCTCGGCGAGCTCGTCCAGCTTCGCCGCGTCGATCTTCGGCGCGGGCAGTCCGTCAATCCCCGGGAGCGTCTGTCCGGCCTTCGCGGCCAGCCTCCGCACCAGCCCTCCGAGGGCCGGGACGAACTCCGACGGGGCCAGCGGCACGCGCCGGTCCGCGCTGGCGCCGGTGAGCGACATCAGCGGCTCGAATTGCCAGTGCCGCGCCATCTCGCGCCGGCCCGCCGCATCCCGGGCCTCCGTGTACTGGCGCGTGAAGGCCACCGGAGACACCCACGTCCCCAGGAAGTCCGCGCCGAAGCTGGCGATGACGGTTGCCCGGTCGAAGCGGAAGTCGGGCACGGCGCGGACGCCGTGGGTGATCTCCTGGGCCTCCGCGAGGGCCTCCAGCTCCCCGAGCGCCTCGTAGCGCACCACGCGCGCCGTGGGGTACGCGGCCAGGAAGCGCTTCACCGCGGCCTCCTCGGTGGGCCCCAGCCTCCAGGGCAGCACCAGCCGGATGGCCTTGCCCTCCTCGGCCACCTTCCGAAGCGCGCCCGTCACGGCGGTGTCCAGGGCCTTCCAGCTCGTCCCCGCGCCGCCCGTCGACGGCCCCCGGGCGCGGCTGGCGTCGTAGAGCGACAGTACCGAGGCCTGGCCGGTGGCGCAGACGCCCCCGCGCGAGAGCGGGTGCTCCTCGTTGCCCTCGATCTTGATGGGGCGACCGTCGCGGGCCTTGACCAGCACTCCGCAGCCAGCGCTGCACCCGGCGCACGTGGACGCGTACCAGAGCGAGAGCCCCGGGCTCTGCTCCTCCGGCGGCGCGACGAAGGGGATGACCTTCTGCACCGGAGCGCGCTGGCACGCCGTCATCGCGGCCGCGGCGCTCAGGCCCATCACCTTGAAGAAATCCCGGCGGCTGCTCTTGTCGGGAGGCACGGCGGCCACTCCCACGGGCAGCGTCTCGGGGAACTCATCGCGAGCCTTCTCGAGGACGGCGGCCTCACCGGCGCGCTGCTCGAGGCTCAGCCAGTACTGCTTGCTCTCGTCGGACATGGTGGGTGTTCCTCAGCGGTGGCAGGCGGAGCAGTCGGTCGGCGGCTGGAGGATGCGGGTCGGCGTCGCGGGCGCGGGGTGCGCGTCCGGCGCGGGCGGCGCCCTGCTCACGGCGAGCAACTCCCCCGAGCGAGGGGCCAGGGCGGGCGCCACGGACACCTGCGACTCGAGCGTCTTCCGGTGGCAGTCGAGGCACCAGCCCATCGTCATCGGCTCCGCCTGCTCCACGCGGACCATCTGCTCCACGGGGCCGTGACAGGTCTGACACTTCAGGCCAGCGGTGACGTGGTTGGCGTGACTGAACCAGGCGTGGTCCGGCAGCCGGTGCACGCGCACCCACTCGATGGGCCGCCCTTCCTTCACGGCGGTGGCCACCTTCTGGATCTCCGGCGAGTCCGTCTTCACGTGCGTGTGGCAGTTCATGCACACGGTGCTCGGCGGAACGCCGGCGTGCCGGCTGCGCTCCGCTCCCGCGTGGCAGTACTGGCAGTCCACCTCGTAGTGCCCGGCGTGGACGGCGTGGGAGAAGGCCACCGGCTGCTCGGGCATGTAGCCCTGCTGGTTGTTCACCGGCCCGCTGCACCCGGCGCACAGCGCGAGCGCGGACAGCGGGAGGAGAGTGCGAAGATCGATCATGGTCATGACTCCGCTCGAGTGGCGGTCTCCTGCTTGCGGGAAGCAAGGAGCGGCTCCTCGGGGGTGGTCGCCGCCACCGGCTCGGAGGCGCGCCGCGCCTGGATGAAGGGGGCCACGGCGAGCAGCGCGAAGCCCAGCAGGAGGTGCAGGCGCAGCACCGCGGGCGCCTGGAGGATGAGCGTCGCATCCGGCTTCAGGAACAGCAGGGAGCGCAGGTACGGCGTCACCACATCCAGCGACCACAGCGCGCCCCACCGCACGCCCACGGCCATCACCAGGCCGCACACGCACTGCAGGAGCAGCAGCGCATACACCGTCCGCAGGCCCCACGAGGCCTGCCCCTCGCGCATCCGCCGCACGAGCACCTGCACCAGGCCCCACGTCAGCAGCATGCCGCCGATGAGGCTCACCGCCTCGAAGGCGAAGAGGCGCGGGGGCGAGGAGTGGAACGCCCGCATCGCTCCCGGCAGCACCCAGCCCGCCACGTGGTTCAGGGCGACGATGCCCGCGCCCACCACCAGGGCCAGCGTGCCCGGCGCCCAGGGCCGAGGCTCGGCCTTCCGCGCGCGCGCTCCCGCCGTCTGGAGCCGACGCGTCACTCCCACCGCGCACGCGAGCAGCGCCGCGTAGGGGAGATAGACATAGAGGAAGGTCGCGCTCACGTGTCACCTCGAGGTTTGCCGGCGGCGGGAGGCGCGTCTGCATGCCCACCCCGGACGATCCCGATGAAGCCCAGCGCGGCGAGCAGCCCCACCACGCCCAGGTAGAAGAAGTCGCGGTCCGCGCGCGGCGGCGTCCCATCGCGCGAGACGTGGGCCAGGAAGGCCTTGAGCTCGTACTGCTCCTGCTCGGTGAGGGGCGCCTGCGCGTACAGCCCCTGCATCACGCCTTGCTCCAGCTTCTCGAGCACGGGGCTCATGCCCCGATCGCCCAGGCGCGCGAAGGAGAACGTCAGGTCCCTGGCCAGCGTCCCGCCGCCCGCCACCCCGAGGCCGCGCACGTCGTGGCAGCCGATGCATGCGGCTCCGCCCCTGGCCAGCGGCTCACCTCCCTCGAAGAGACGCCGGCCCCGGTCGATCTCCTCGGGCGTCGCGTCGCTGGCCATCCGCTCCGCGGCGGAGGGCTTGCAGCCCCCCTTCTTCGTGCATTCCCGGAAGTACGCGAAGAGCTGCTGGCGCTGCTCGTCGGACAGCTGCATGTCCGGCATCCGCACGCCGTTGAACTTCTGGAGCAGCGACACGGCCGTGGCATCGCCGCTGTCGATCATCGCCCCCGGGCTCGCCAGGAAGCGCGTGAGCCACGCCTCCTCCCGGCGCTCCATCACGCCCAGGAGCTCGGGACCGACCTTGTCTCCCTCACCCAGCGTGTGACAGCTCCGACAACGCTGGGTGAAGAGCGCCGCGGCCGGAGAGGGCCCCTCCGCGAGCGCGGGAGGCGCCAGCAACAGCACCCCGCCCAGCACCCCGGTCATGAGGCGGGCAACACCTGGCCACCACTCGCCTGGAACTCTTGTGTGCATCGCAGCGTGCCCCTCCTCGGCGGGGAGCCCGGGTAGAGCACCCGGTGCACGTGCTCCTGCTGCAACCAAAGGGCCATTGCTTCATCGCCTGGGAAACAGACGTGCGCGCCGCCGTTTCCGGGGGCCGAGCGCGCACGATTTGCGCTCTCCCGCCCGAAAACCGCAGCCTTTGCCGCGCTGCGAAAGCCCTCCTCTACTCTGTCTAATGAGAGCTCTCTGCGCGCCTTCAGGACTGCAACGCCCGTGACAGCGCGTGGCGCACCGCCGCGCGGACCGGGGCGGGCACCTCATCGCCCGGGATGGCCCGGCACAGGGACACCGTGCGCTTGAGCGACTCGCACGCCTGAGCGCAGCGGGGGCAGCGCGACAGATGGTCCTCGAGGCGCACACAGGTGGCCTGATCCACCTCCTGCGCGGCGAACGCCGAGAGCTCCTGCGCCAGCTCCGGGCACCCCTGGGCCTGATCCTCGGATTTCTCTCCCAGGAGGGTGGAGAGATGCTCGCGCAGTTGGAGGCGCGCGCGGTGCAGTCGGCTCTTGAGCGCCGCGACCTCGATCCCAAGGACCTGGGCGGCCTCCTCCGCCGTGAGCCCCTCCACGTCCCGGAGGAGGAGCACCTCGCGCTGAGCCTCCGGCAGCGCGAGGATGGCCGCCTGCAGCACCTCGCCCACCTGCCGCGCGTGGGAGACCATGTCGGGAGGCTCTTGCTCGGCGGCGACGCGGGCGGCCGAGGCGGAATCAAGCGGCTGGAACTCCTCGGGTGCTCCGACGTGGCGGCGGCGCAGGCGGATGCAGTGCGTGCGGGCCACCTGATACAGCCAGGTGGACAGCGCCGCTTCGCCCCGGAACGTGTGGAGGCCCCGGAACGCCGCGAGCAGCGTCTCCTGGAGGACCTCCTTGGCATCCTCCTCGGAGCCGCACATGCGCAGGCCAAAGCGATAGACCTGCTTCTCGTGGCGAGCGAGGAGCTCCTCCACGGCCTTGTCGTCACCCGAGCGAGCGGCCTCCAGCAACTGCCCATCGGTTCGCTTCGACATCACCGCCTCCTCGCGTGCCTGCCACGTCCCCATCAGATCGATAGGGAAGTTAACCTCTTTCAGGGAAGTCCGGTCGGACGCAAGCCTGGGTGGGGCTGCGGCACGCGTTGTCAGAGACCTCTGCTTGGATGGAGGAGGCGTGCGACGAGGAGGGCGGCGAGGATGGAGCACAAAGGGCTGGTGTCGAGAGTGGCGGAGCAGCTGGAGCGAACGATTGCCCTGGGGCAGTGGCCCAAGGGCAGGCTCCCTTCCGAGCGGCAGATGGCCCAGCGCTATGGGGTGTCGCGCACCACCATCCGAGGAGCCCTCCAGGGGCTGGCCGCCAGAGGACTCATCGTCCAACACCCCGGGCGACAGAGTCGCACGGTGCCACTGGGCGAAGCTCTGTCGCTGGAGAGCCTGAAGCTGCTGCTGCCCGAAGGCCGTAAAGACATGGACCGCCGGCCGCTGCTGGAAGGGTACTTCGCTCTCAAGCGCGAGGTGACAGTGGAGTTGCTGGCCGCCTGCTGCGAGCACGCCAGCCAGCAAGACGTGGAGCTGCTGCTCAATGCCAGCTTCGCGTTGAGAGATGAGGCCCGCTGGCAGGAGAAGCGCATCCGGTGGGTGGAGCGAGAGTTCGACCTGCTGAGGCTGGCGGCCCAAGGCGCGGACCGTCCCGGCCACCTGCTGCTCCTGATGTCGTTGGAGAAGGCCTTCCGAGGCTTGGCGGACGCGCTGCTCCCCGCGCTGCAACCCGCGGCCCTCCAGCAGTGGGCCCAGTGCGTGTTCAACGCCCTGGCCGACCGTGACGCCCAGGCCCTGCGCCAACAGCTGCCGGCGCTGTTGAAGGCCGCTGACGAGCCGTTGCTCGACCGTCTGGCCCCGGTGCGCGACACACACACCGCGCCCAAGGCCCCACCGCCTGCCGGGGAGGTGCCCGTGTCGGGCGAAAACGCCAGCAACTGGTCTGCTTGTCATACCAGTTCGCAACAAGTCCGGCCGACAGGCAGGGGCCCGGCCCACGAGGAGGGGGGCACCAACGCGTGTCCCCCTTCGAACCGGAACTCTCCCCCTCCCCCGCCCGCTCCGCTCTCCGCTGGCGAGTTCCAGGCGGCCTCCTGCAGCCCTGCATCCATTCCAGCCCCACCCACCCCTCGCTCCTCCAGCAGGAATGTCCGAGACAGCCTCTGTTCCGCGCCCACCCTGCTTCTTGCATGGGCGCCTCCGTTCTCCTCGGAAGCCCCGGCAGCAGACGAAGCAGGCCCACCTCCCCCCTCCCTTGAAGCCTCAGCGGCCGGGGACAGGGAGCCTGTCCTCAGTGAGAGCCAGACCGCTCTGCCAATGGACGCGCGGGAGGCCGGCGCCTCGGAGCCCGACGGCGCGGGAGGAGTGGAACGCACAGGCGGGGGTCTCTGGGCCGAGGCGACGGACCCCTCCTGTCCACGACAACACCGGCATGCCCGCTGGCTCACACCCTCTTTGGAGTCTGCCTTCGCTGCCCACTCGCTGACCAACTTCCCTGAAAAGGGCTAGCGAACTCCGTCTCTCGGCGCCGCGCGGGCCTGGCCGACTGGGCTACGGATGAGGCGTCACCCCCAGGCTCGCAGACCGGGCGCTCGCGCCCGACCGAGCCTGCACCACCTGGGCCACGTACATGCCGGCGAACATGGCGGGCACGAAGACGAGCAGCTGCGAGGCGCCGGTGGCGAGCGACGTGAGCGCGGGCCCGGGGCAGTAGCCACCGAGCCCCCACCCCACCCCGAAGAGGGCCGAACCCACGAGGAGCTTCGAGTCCACCGCGGTGACGGAGAAGGTGGGGAACTTCGGGGCGTACAGGGGCCGCTCGCGCCTGTGGATGAGGGGCCGCAGCGCCGCATGCACGGCGATGGCGCCGACCATCACGAAGGCGAGGCGGAAGTCCCAGTCGCCAGCGATGTCGAGAAACCCGAGGACGTTGGCCGGGTCCGTCATGCCGCTGAGCCCCAGGCCCAGGGCGAAGAGGAGACCGCTGAGAAAAGCGCTGATCAAGGGACGCATGGGGAACTCCGTCTAGAAGACGTGGCGGGCCAGGAAGACGGTGAGGGCTCCCGTGGCCATGAACGTGAGAGTGGCGACGATGGAGCGGACGGATCCCCGGCTGATGCCGCAGATGCCATGCCCACTGGTGCAGCCGTTGCCCAACCGCGAGCCGAAGCCCACCAGCAGCCCGGCCGCCGCCAGCAGCGCGATCCCGCTCGAGCCCAGAGACGCCGGGGCACCGAAGGCTCCGGGGCGCAGCCACACCAGCAGCAGGCCGCCGGTGAGCAGTCCTCCGAAGAAGACCAGGCGCCAGGCGACGTCGCCGCGGATGGGCGCCAGCACCGAGCCCACGATGCCGCTGATGCCGGCCACCCGGCCGTTGGCCCACAGCAGGAGGGAAGCGCTCAGGCCGATGAGCGCCCCGCCCAGGAGAGGAAGGAGGATGGAATTCGTCATGCTTTCTGAGAGCCAGAATCCCCCAAAAAGGATTCACGGTCCTCTCCCGCGGGATGGCCACGGTGCCGGAGCCACCCCGCGACGGGCGGCCGGCTGCCTGCTCCCCCAACTGCGAAAGGAGAAGCCTGAACCCTTTTTCCCGCCCCTGGCTCTCACGAACAGGAGGCATCGAACATGATTTTCCGACAGCTCTTTGATTCCGAGTCTTCGACCTCTTGAGGAGACCTGACCATGACCGCTCATTGCTATCAGGACATCACTCCGTCGCAGCTGGACACGCTCGGCCCCGAGGTGCGGCGCATCGACGTGCGCGAACCGGACGAGTACACCGGTCCCCTGGGCCACCTGCCTGAAGCGGAGCTCGTCCCGCTGGGGACGCTGGAGGCCGCTTCCGCCTCCTGGCCACGGGAGCAGCCGCTGCTGCTGATCTGCCGCTCTGGCGGACGCTCCGCGAAGGCGGCGCGAGCGCTCGCCCAGCGTGGCTTCACCCACCTCTACAACCTGGCGGGCGGGATGCTCGCGGTGCGCGAGGCGCCCGCCGCTCGCCCCCAGGGCTGAGCGCGCACCCGCTCGAGGACGAACGCCATGCCACTGCTCGGACTCTCCCTCGCGGCACTCATTGGTCTGTCACTCGGCCTCCTCGGTGGTGGGGGCTCCATCCTCACCGTGCCCATCCTGGTGTACGTCCTGGGCTTCGGGGCCAAGGAGTCCATCGCCATGGGACTGGCGGTGGTGGGCGTCACCAGCCTCTTCGGTGCCATGGGGCACTGGCGCAAGGGGAACCTCCAGCTCCGAGCCGCCCTGACGTTCGGGGCCGTGGCGATGGCGGGCACGTACGCCGGGGCGCGCCTGTCCGTCTGGGTCTCCGGCGCCGCGCAGCTCCTGCTCTTCGCCGCGGTGATGCTGGTGGCTGCCTTCTTCATGTACCGCAACGGCCGCAAGGAGGCGGCCCTGGCGGCGTGCAAGGCATGCCCACCTCCTCCCGAGCCCCACCAGTCCCCCTTCCCGGTGATGGCGGCGGCCGCGCTGGGTGTGGGTGGCCTCACGGGACTGGTCGGAGTGGGAGGAGGCTTTCTCATCGTCCCAGCGTTGGTGCTCCTCGTGGGCCTGCCCATGAAGCAGGCGGTGGGCACCAGCCTGCTCGTCATCGCCCTCAACTCCTTCGTGGGCTTCGCCGGCTACCTCGGCCACGTCGTGGTGCCCTGGGGCTACCTCGCGCTCTTCACGGCCATCGCGGTGGTCGGGATTCTGGCGGGCACCTGGGTGTCCCGCTTCGTGTCGCAGGCGGCCCTCAAGAGGGCCTTCTCCGCCTTCCTCGTCTTGATGGGGCTCTTCATCCTCTTCAAGAACTGGAACGCGCTGGGGCTGCCTGGGTCGATCCTCTCCTGGGGCTAACGCGCCAGGCTGCTCCCCGCGCTCGAGACAAGCTCCACCGTGGCGCCATCCTCGGCCACGTCCGCCTTCCAGCCGAGCTGCTCACGGATCGCCACCGCCAGGGCCTGAGCCGGTCCTGGCTCCCCATGCACGACATAGGTCTGCCTCGGAGGCCGGGTGAAGCCCCGCATCCAGCGGAGCAGCGCCGACTGATCCGCGTGCGCCGACAGCCCATCCACCGTCTCGACATGTGCCCGAACGGGAATGTCCTCCCCATGAATGCGAAGGGACCGCGCACCTTCCTGCAGGGAGCGCCCTCGAGTTCCCTCGGCCTGGTACCCCACGAGGAGGACGGTGTTGCGATGATCGGGCAGCCGCCACTTCAAGTGGTGCAGCACCCTCCCGCCCGTCGCCATGCCGCTGCCCGCGATGATGACCATGGGCCCCCGCTTGTCATGGAGGCTCTTCGACTCCTGCGCGGTCCGGACCAGGTGGTACTCCCTGCAGCACAGGGGGCAGCGCTTCGCATCCGTGAGCAGCCGCATGTGCACATCATGGTCCTCCGGGTGCTCGCAGTAGATGCGCGTCACATCGATGCCCATCGGGGTATCGATGAAGACGGAGATGAGCGGCAGCCGGCCTTCGTCCTCGAGCTTCCGGATCGTCCAGATGAGCTCCTGCGTCCTCCCGATCGCGAACGACGGCACGATGACGGCGCCGCCCCGATGCGCCGTCTCCGTGATGACTCGAACGAGCGTCTCCTCGCTCCCGTTGGCGTGCACCCGGTCTCCGTAGGTGGACTCCACGAGCAACACGTCGGCCTCGGGAACGAACTCCGGATCTCGAATGATGGGCCGGTCCCAGCGTCCCAGGTCTCCCGAGAAGACGAGCCGGGAGGGCTGAGTGCCCCCCAGGTCCAGTTCCACCGTCGCTGAGCCGAGGATGTGTCCCGCGCGACGCAGGAGCACCGTGGAGCCCTCCCCCAGCTCGAAGCGCTCGCCATAGCCATGAGCGCGCACCAGGGACAGGGTCTGCTGCGCATCCTCCAACGTATAGAGCGGAAGCGCGGGCCTGTGCTTGGAGTAGCCGTACTTGTTCGCTCGCCTCGCGTCCTCCTCCTGCAGCCGGGCGGAGTCGAGCAGGAGCACCTTCAGCAAGTCCTGGGTCCCTCGCGTGCAGTGGATGGGGCCTCGGAAGCCATGCTTCACGAGCACCGGCAGATAGCCCGAGTGATCCAGGTGGCCGTGGCTGAGGATGACCCCGTCCAGCGCCTTCGGCTCGAAGGGCGGCGGCTCCCAGTTCCGCAAGCGGAGGCGCTTCAGGCCCTGGAACAGGCCACAGTCCAGCAGGAAGCGCCCTCGCTCGGCCTCCACGAGATACTTCGAGCCGGTCACCGTCCCAGCGCCGCCAAAGAAGGTCAGTCTCGGGCCCATCCCCTGTCCTCGAGCGCGTGAGCCGCGCTACCTGCCATGGGGCCCATTAGTGCACAGGCGCTCCCGCCGCACCATCGGGCGAGGAGCGCCTGGGTCCGCGGCGGGCTCGAGTCTCGAGCGAGCCCGCCGCGCGGGTGCTTACGTCAGAGGGTCTGCAGGAACTTGATGAGGGCCGCCCTGTCGGCGCTGGACAGGTTGGCGAAGGCATTCCTGGATGCCTGGGCCTCACCGCCGTGCCAGAGAATGGCCTCCGTCAGGTTCCGCGCCCGGCCATCATGCAGGTAGGCCTCGCCCCCGCTGACGCCAGCCGTCAGGCCGATGCCCCACAGCGGCGGGGTGCGCCACTCCGCCCCCGAGGCATTGCCCTCCGGCAGGTTGTCGGCCAGGCCCGAGCCCATGTCATGCAGCAGCAGATCCGTATACGGGTGGATCGTCTGGCTGCGCAGCTCCGCATGGGGGTGATACGCGCTGGTGGTCAGGGTCTGCTTGTGGCAGCTGGCGCAGCCGATGTTCTGGAAGAGCGTCTCTCCCCGGAGCGCCTGGGAGTTGGTCAGCTCCCGGCGCGCGGGAACTCCCAGCAGGGCGATGTACCGGACGATCTTGTCGAGGTCCGCATCGCTCAGCTCCGTGCTGGTCCCCGAGCACCCCTGCTGCGACGAGCCACAATCCAGGGACCTGTAGATGGAAGAAGTGACTCCCAGGTCCCCGTTGAAGGCGTCGGCCACCTGGTGGCGCAGGCGAGCCAGGCCCGCCTTCCAGCCGAAGCGACCCAGGCGCGTCTCGCCCGTCTGCGGATCCGTCACCGTCCGCATACGTCCGGAGATGCCGTCCCCGTTGCTGTCATTCGGATCGGCCAGGGAGGAGACGGCGCTCTCCGGCACGGCCTCCAGCAGGCCCATGCCGACCAGCTGCGGCGAGATGCGCGCCGAGTGGGCGGTGGGAATGACGTTCAGGAAGGAGTAGTTCGGCTTGCGCAGCTGGTAGGTGGTGCCATCGGCGAACTGGCCATTGGTCACCGTCCACGAGGAGATGCGGACGTCCGCCTCGGGAGTGCCGCTGGTGCTGCGCGGCTGCAGCTTGGAGCCCAGCTGGGGATCGGGGGTCGCGGTCGTGCCACTGACCCGGCCCACCTTGACCACCATGTTGGTCAGAGTGGTGTTGGTGGTGGCGGGAGGCAGGCCTCGGCCGTTGTTCACGTGGCAGGCGACACAGGAGCGCGCCACGTAGCCAGGCCCCAGCTTGTTCTGCTGCGTGGTGAAGACCGGGTTGCCCGGCTCGGAGTGGCTCCCATCCCCGAAGTCGGTGTGGTGGATGCGCCGCCCCTCGACGAACGGCTGCGTGTTCACCGGCGCCAGGTTCAACGCCATCTGCATGAAGCGCCACGTGGGCTCGTTCGAGTACGGCGCGTTCAGCGTGGTCCGGCCACCGCTCCAGCCGGCCTCCGGCATCGGGAAGGAGTCCAGGATCGTCCCCACGCCCTCGAACGGCACGATGCCGCCGCTGCCGACGATGTAGAGCCAGGCCCCCGAGTAGTAGTTGAAGCGCCCCTCCACCGGCTGCTTGAGGAAGACTCCGACCTCGATCTCCATGCGATCACCGACGCGGATCGCCCTGCCCTCCTTGGCGTTGTAGTTGACGCTGGCGGTGTAGAGGTTGTCATTCACCCGGGTGAACGTCCCGTTGTGGAAGTACTCCGCCACCGTGTTGAGGCCTCGGAAGAACGCCCGGAAGTTCGTGCCGTCATGCGGATAGACGGTGTGGAGGTTGACCGTGATCTGGCTGCCGCCCTTGGCCACCTCGTCGATGATGTCGACGTAGAAGGTCCGGTTCGCGAAGTACAGCGGCAGGAAGTGATCGTACGCCCGGAACTCGGCCTCCCGAGCGTGACGATCGCGCACGCGCTCACCCACGTGGGTGATCAGGGCCTGGGCCGTGTTCTCGACCAGCGCGGGCTCCAGCGGCGTCGAGCCGTTGAACAGCGGCACCACGGCGCCGGTGCCAGTGCCCGCATCGGGAGTCCCCGCATCGGGCGTGCCCGCATCACCGCTCCCCGCGTCTGGCGTCCCCGCGTCCGTCGAGCCGCCGCCACCATGGGTATACCGGGCGGAGGGAGTGTCACGGGCGCAGTTACAGGACACATCCCAGTAGGTGAAGTTGTAGTTGATGACATCACCGGCCACCAGGTTGCTCACCGTGTATTGGTTTCGACCGTTCGTCACGGTCATCCGCACGTTGAGCTGGCCTCCATTGTTGAGGGTGTAGTGGATGTCCGCCCAGGAAGTGGTGTCGACGTAGAAGATGGCGGAGGAACCTGAGCCCTGGGCGCCGTAGGTGGCGGCGAAGCCATCACCGGCCCAGAGGACTGCCGCCAACATGGCGGCGACGACTCCAGTTGATCGGGAATACATGGCAGTGCAATGCCCTTTCTCTCGAGGCTTCAACACATGCCTCGAGCTGACTTCGAGTGAGGAACTCCCCTTCACGACGGCTACTTCGTGAAGGAGAGAGGACCGCTGGACAGGGTGCTGTTGCCCGCGCCATCCACCGCGCGGACGCGCCACGTGTGCGTGCCGGAGCCGAGCCCGCTGAGCGTGGCCTGCTGCGTGCCCACGCCGTACACCTCGAACTCCCACAGCGAGTAGCCGAAGGTGGTGGCGCGCTGGACGCCGCGCATCCGCACGTAGCGGCCCACACCGCTCAGGCTGCCGATGTCGTCGATGCCGCCATTGCCGGCGTTCTCCGTGTAGAGCGCCTTCCAGGTGGTGCCATCCAGCGACGTCTCGAGCACGTACCTGGCGCCATAGGCGGCCTCCCAGTTGAGGACGATGCGCTTGATGGAGAAGACGGAGCCCAGGTCCACGGTGATGGACTCGGTGTCCGTGGACAGGCTGGACCAGCGCGTGGCGGGGTTGCCATCCACCGCGTCGCCGGCGCTGCCGAACTCGTTGGACGAGGCGCTGACGTTGCGGCCACGCGCCGAGTTGGTGGTGGGGCCCACGTAGGTGCTGGCCGAGATGGTGGGCGTGCGGTCCGTGCCATCCACGTTGAGGATGTACTCGGAGACACCGGCGCCAACGTCCGTCGTCTGCTCCCAGATGAACTGCGTGGGGTTGGCGGAGGCCGTGGAGCCCGCGGCCGGGATGAGCGCGGCGAAGGCCGCCGGGGGCGCGGTGTCATTGAGCGTGAAGGTGAACGTGGCCGAGGTGGTGACACCGTTCGCCCAGTTGAAGGCCTTCACGTACCAGGAGTGCGTGCCGTTGGTGAGCTTCACCCCACTGAGCGCGGAGGACGTCGTCTTGGTGGTCGCCACCGGGTAGGGAGCGCCATCCAGGAACACCTCGTAGCGCTGGATGCCCGTCTGCGCATCCGAGCTCGCCGTCCACGCGAAGGTGGGTCGCGTGGTGAGCGTGGCGCCGTTGGCGGGCGTCTGCAGGGTGAAGGCGGCCGGAGGCGTGGAGTCCGTCAGCCCGAAGCCCTGGATGCCGGCGCCGTACTGGAAGAGCGGGTTGCCATAGATGGGCTGGATGGGCTGGCCCGCGGCGATCCGCTGACGGATGGTGGTGCGCTCGGCCTCGGTCGCCCCCACGTCGAACGGCAGGTCCCACTTCTCCAGCTGGTTGTTCGGCACGTCGGTGCCAATCTGGCTCATGGAGCGCGGCAGCTGCCACGGCAGCTGACCGCGAGGCAGCACGTCGCCGAACAGCACGTCCGCCACCGCGTAGCCGCCCATGTCACCGGGGCGGTAGGCCACCAGCAGCGCGTTCGTCTGGTTCACCAGGTTGGTCAGGATGTAGGGGCGCGGCATGATGAGCACCGTCGTCGTGGGGATGCCCTGCGCCTTGAAGCCCGCGATGATGTTGTACTGATCGCTCCACTTCGGGTCGTGCGCGGGGCCAATCGGATCGCCCGGCAGGTAGGGCTTCTCCTTGTCCCACTCGGTGCCGTGCGTGTAGTAGCTCTCGCCCACCACCACGATGGCGGCGTTCGGCGTCACGCCCGCGGGAGCCGCGTCCTTGTAGACGGTGTAGCCGGCCGCCTCGGCGCGCGCCTTGACGGCCGCGTAGATGGTCGGGTCACCGAACTCGGTGCCGTGGAAGTCCGAGCGCCAGGTCACCATGCAGGACTGATCATCGGCGCGAGGGCCGGCGATGACGATCCGCGAGCCCGCGGGCAGGCGCAGCGGCAGCGCCCCTTCGTTCTTGAGCAGCGTCATCGACTCCTGCGAGGCGCGACGAGCCAGGAACTTGTTGTCGGCCGTGTGCCAGGCGGCGGTGCCCGAAGGCCCACTCTTGTAGGGGTCCTCGAACAGGCCCAGCCGGAACTTCAGATCGAGGATGCGGCGGACGGCCTGATCGATCTTGGCCGCACTGACCTCCGTCTCGAAGGCGCCCATCTGGCCGGGGTTGGCGCCACCCATCACGTCCGAGCCCGCGTTGGCCGAGCGAGACCAGGCCCCCGACGGCAGCCAGTCCGAGCAGATGACGCCGTTGTAGCCCATGTTGGTGCGCAGGTAGTTGATGATGCTGGGGTTGTCACCGGCGCCATAGCCCTCGGGGCCGAGCAGCGGAGTGCCCGCGTAGCCGGGCATGATGCCGCTGGTGCCGGCCTCGATGGCCGCGTGCCACGGACGCATGTGGTAGTGGATGGTGGTGCCGTCGTAGACGATGCCGCCCTCTCCGCCAGCGCCCTGCCCCGGCCAGTGCTTGGTGGTGACCCAGATGGAGCTCGGGTTGACCTCGGGGCCGCCCTGCAGGCCGGCGATCAGGGCGCGAGTGATGCCTGCGGCCAGATCGGCATCCTCACCGCTGCCCTCCTGGATGCGCGGATAGAGCACCTTGGTGCCCACCTCGGCCAGCGGCGACAGGGTGCCACGGCTGCCCACGGCGAGCTGCTCACGCCGCTGCATGTCTCCCATCTCCCAGGCGTTCTGCAGGTTGCGCGAGGCCGCCAGGCCGGGCTGCGTCGGCCAGCTCGTCTTGAAGCCGTGGATGGAGTCTCCCGCGTCGATCATCGGAATGCCCAGCCGCGTCTTGGCGCAGGCCGACTGGTAGCTGGCGATCTCCTGGGGAGACAGGGGGCCCATGGTGAAGCCCGCCTCGGGGTAGACCTTGGCCTCGTAGAACATCTGCATGGCCTTCTCGTGCAGCGTCATCCGGCTCATCAGATCGTTCACGCGGGTGGTGACGGGGTTGTGCCAGTCCTCGTACGGCTCGATGGTCCCGTTCTTGTTGAGGTCGCGAATGCCGTTGATGAGCGCCACGCCATCCGCCGCCGTCTCCACCGTGGGCAGGTAGAGGCTGAAGGTGCGCATGTCCGAGCGGCTGGTGCTCCCGCTGGAGAGCTGGGCGACGACGTACCACTTATAGGTCCAGCGATCGGGCAGGTCCTCCGTCAGGGTGAAGGAGGTGCCGGTGGTGGAGGCCACCTGGGTGAAGCGATCGAGCAGGCTGCCCGGGGCCATCCAGTCGTAGTCGTTGCGCGTGACGTTGACGAAGAGCCTGTAGCTGGTGGCACCCGTGACGGCGGCCCAGCTGAAGGTGGGGCGGCGGGTGTTGGTGATCATCGCGTTGTTGGCCGGAGCGGTCACCGCGAACGCGCCCGCCGTGGGGGGCGGAGCCGGCGCCACATACGGGTCCGGGATGATGGGGCCACCCTGCGGCGGGTTGGTGGAGCCCGTGGAGTAGATCTCCACCTGCCACTCCGCATCCTGCACGGCGAGGGCCGTCACGGACTGCGCGCGCTGGGTACCAGAGGACGTGGTGACGACCAGACGGATGTCGGTGTTGGGCTCGGTGGGAGAGAACTGGTTCTTCGACATCGTCACCGTGGTGTTGGGCGGGAACGTGAGCAGGTAGGTGAAGGGCCCGGGCGGGTTGCGCACGGACGGCGTCGCGGCGCCCTCCTCCGGCGTGGGCGTGATGGAGATCGGCGTCGGAGAGACGTTGATCTTCGCGTACGCCAGCTCGGGGAACATCAGCTTGATGGTCTGGTTGGTCGTCTGCGTCGGAGGCGTCGTGGTGCCGCCGGTCCTGTAGACCTCGAACGACCAGAGCGAGTAGCCGTAGCCCGTGCCACGCTCGGTGCCGCGCATGCGCACATAGCGCGCGGTCCCCGAGACGGGGATCTCCTTGCGGCCCACCGCGCCATCGGTGACGGTAGCCAGGGTCGTCCAGTTGGCGTCATCGTTGGAGCCATCGATGGTGTACGTCTTGCCGTAGGCCCCCTCCCACACGAGCACCACCTGGCCGATCTGCTGGGACGAGCCCAGGTCCACCCGGATCCACTGGGGATCGGCGGCGGCAGAGGACCAGCGGGTGCCGGCGTTCCCGTCGAACGCATAGGTGGCCGCCAGATTGGGATCGTTGTTCTCGATGGTCGAGGCCGTCGCGGGCCGGCCCCGGGCGAGATCCGTCGCGGTGTCCGTGCCGCCGTAGATCTCGAGCTCCCAGAGCGAGTACCCGTAGCCGATGGCGCGCTGCACGCCGAGCATGCGGACATAGCGGCCGCTGCCGGACACGGTCAGGTCATCGACTCCGCCGTCCCCGTTGGTCACCGTGGCCACATCCGTCCAGCTCGTGGCGTTGGCGGACACCTGGATCTTGTAGCTCTTGCCGTAGGCCGTCTCCCAGCTGAGCCTCACGCGGTTGAAGCTCGTCGTGGCCCCGAGGTCGACGTAGATCCACTCGTTGTCGGTGAAGCCGCTGCTCCACCGGGTCCCGGCATCGCCGTCCACGGCGGAGGAGCCGACGAAGACACCATCGGTCGAGGACACCGTGACGGGCTTGCCACGGGCGAGGTTGGTCTGAGCCTCCGCGGCCAGCGGCGAGACCGCCACCAGGGCCATGAGGCACGCACACGTCCAGCGGAGCCAGGCGCTTCTCGCGCCCTGGAGGAGAGAATGAATGGGCATATGGGGAATGGAGAGGAGAGGAGTTGAAGACAGTCGGCGTCCGCGCATCGCCGACAACCACGACAACGGGGGGCGCCGCGCGGACAGGCCCCCTCCGGCACACAGCCTCGGAGAGGGCCTGCTCGAGCCCGACGGCCTACTTCAGATCCAGGTAGTCCACCGAGTAGATCCACCCGTTGGGGTGTGTCACGCCCACCAGGCAGAGGGTTCCGGTGCCAGTGGCGGAGATGGCGGTGGAGATGTTGGCCAGGCTGGGGCTGCTCCAGCCACCCGTCGCCGTGCTCAGCTTCAGTGTGCCGATGGTGGTGTTGTTGAACCTCAGCTGCGCCTCGCCATTGGGATAGGGAGCGCCCACGCGAGCGGTGGCGCTGGTGAAGCCCGTCAGGCTCACGTTGCTCCAGCAGATGGAGTCGCCGCCCTCGAAGGCCACGACCTTGCCGCCGCTGTCGCCACCGGCCTCGGCGAAGCAGCCCGTCAGCGTGGCGCTCTCCGCCTCCTTGCGCACGGAGGTGGGAGGCGTCGAGGTGCACTGGCCCGAGCTGTTGCAGGTGCTGCCCGAGGCGCACGTGCCGCAGGTGCCACCGCACCCATCGCTGCCACACGTCTTGCCCGAGCAGCTCGGGGTGCAGGTGCTCGTCGACGCGGTGCAGTGCCCCCAGCTCGCGCAGCTCGTCCCCGAGCGGCACGTGCCGCAGGAGCCGCCGCACCCATCGCTGCCACACGTCTTGCCCGTGCACTCGGGCTGGCACGTATTGGCCGTGGTGCCCAGGTACATGTCATCCACGTACAACTGGAGGTTGTTGTTGGCGCTGCCGCCCGCGTCGATCTCGAACTTGTAGGTGCCCGTGGCGGTGGGGGTGAAGTTGGGACCGGTGCACGTGGTCCAGCCGGTACCCACGTTGCAGTTGAAGCTGGCGACGGTGCCCCAGGGATCCTGCGCCTGGGCGATCTTGATGGGGAGCGTGCGCGCCGCGCTCGACTTCACGTCCACCTTCCACTTGTAGGTGGTGCCGGCGGTGAGCTGGAAGCCCTCCTGGCGGATCTGCACGCTGTAGGGCTGCCAGCCGCCATTGTCGATGCGCACCCACTGGACGAAGCCTCGGGTACCGCCCTCGTTGATGATGTCGGTGAGGCCCTGGCCTCCATCGAAGAAGAGATCGCTGCGGTGGTAGGTGTAGTCCTCGTTGAAGCCGCAGTTGCGGATGATGTTGTCACTCGTGCCGTCGCCATTGCTGTCCTGGCACGCCGCGCGAGAGGCCTGGGGGTAGCCCGAGTTGCGGTGGTACCAGCGCACATAGTCCACCTCCAGCTTGGCCTTGTCGCCGTGGGCGGCCCAGTCGATGTTGATGCACGAGCTGGGCGTCTCCTGGCACTTGCCGCCCGAGCACGCCGCGCCATTGGCGCACTGCGCGCTGGAGGTGCACGACCGGCCGGACCAGCCCAGGCAGCCCAGCTCACCGCCCACCGCGTTGTTGAGGATGAGGTACATCGGCTGGCGGAACTCGGTCGCGTTGTCCCCGGTGGTGAAGGTCGCCACGGGCGCGCCGCCGTTCTGCGGCAGGTTGTCGATGTAGATCTTGAAGCCGTTCTCGTCCCAGAGGAAGCCCCAGGTGTGCCACTGGTGGTAGTCGATCGTCTTGCCCGGCCACTGCACGCGCGAGCCGCCCACGTCTCCGTCGCACTTGGCGTCACCGTGGTTGGGCCAGTCGCTGCACGCGTTGGCCTGCCAGCCACCCGGCGCCGCCGCCATCTCTCCGGCCTCGGGGTACTCGCGCCACAGCGCGTTGAAGCCCATGGCCTCGTTCGTGGGGAACAGGGCGCTGTTCTCACGGATCTGCGTGTACTCCATGATGTCGATCTCGCCCGTCATGGGCCAGCCGGCGCTGTCATCGCGGCCACCATTGGAGATGGCGCCGTTGGCCCCGAGCAGCCAGATGGCCGGCCACATGCCGCTGGGCGGCGTGGCCCCGGCGGGCAGCTCCGCGAAGGGCATGCGCGCGCGGAACTCGATGTAGCCGTAGCGGTACTCGACCTTCTCGTCGGTCTTGATGCGGCCCGAGGAGTACTGCATGCCATTGGCCGGCGCGTTGGCCAGGCCATTGAAGGGCGCGCACTCCTCGTGGTCATACACGCCGTTGCGGTTCTGGTCGTAGACGCAGTAGCCGGTGGCCGCGCAGGTGCCGTTGGTTCCACACTGGCTGCTGGCGGTACATTGCTGCCAGACGACACAGTCCAGCGGCTCCTTGCGAGCCAGCAGCGTCAGCTTGCCGTTCTCGACACAGTAGTTCCAGTTGTTGGGATGGGTGACACACTCCCGGTTGGTATAGGCCTGCTGCTCGTAGTTGACGCCCAGGTTCTCCTTGGTCCAGTTGGCGGTGTTGAGCAGGGACCTGGGCTGGCCCGCATTCAGGTTGCCACCAAAGTCATCCTCCCAGGTCAGCGTGAAGGGCTGCCCCGAGATGTTGAGCGTCCGGGAGCCCGTGGACTCCAGCGGCACCTCGCTCTCGACGGACGCGGAAGCTTCCGGCTCCTCCACCGCGACACAGCCTCCACCCACCAGAGCCAGGGCAAAGACACCGCAGCCCAAGACGGCCTTCTTCCAGGCCGCACTGCTGTTCCGTCTCATCTCAGCGCACCACCTTCTGCTCATTTCCATCTCCTCCCAGCTCCGTGAGAACGAAAAGGGCGCACGCATCTCGTCAGTGCCAGGGAGGCCTGGAACCGCTGTGTTTGATTTGGCTCGATGATGTTTCGCGTTGCGTCAGAGGTCCCCAGCACTGCTCGGAGACTACCGGGCATCCTCAAACACAGTTGTAGACCCGATTACTCGGATAGTAAAGGGCTCTTTTGAAACCGCCACCAAAATTCCGGCCCTGCCTTCACTGAGAGCACAGAAGTTCACAAACCCGGCGTCCGCGCTCGGAGCACCGAGCCACATTTCCATGGCTGATTGCGTCAAAACAGACGCAAAACCATGGCCCCACGCGTCAAGATTCACATGAATTCGTGGCTGCATGCGTCAAAAACAGGCGCGATCGCGGCAAAACAGGCCCTTGGGCGTGAATGCGCTTTCATCCCCGCACTCGCAAGCTCCCTTGAATTCTGCTAATTCCCATCTCATGAACGTCGGCCATCGACAGCCCACGCCTGGCCCCGGTGATGGCTCAGCCATCGGGCCTGGCAATGCATGACGCCTCGCGTTGTAAGAACGGCCCTCCTCACCAGGAGGTGAATAGCGTATACGGTGCGCCTCCCGCTGAAAGCGCTACCAAAAACAGGAGCGATCCATGTCACGCCGGCTGTTGATGATGTGCATGTCCCTGCTGTCGCTGGGGGGCCTCGTTCACTGCTCGAAGAGCCCGCCGGAGGGTGCACAGCCCGCTCCCGCGACGGCCCCCGCCGCGGTGGCCGCGCCGAAGGTCACGGCACTCACGGTCATCCAGGAGCAGCAGGCCTCGTGGGTCCGGAACTTCAATCCCCTGCTGGCGCCGGGCAACGCGCGCTGGCCGACCCGCGCCGGCATCTACGAGCCGTTGATGATCTACAACACGCTCAAGGGTGAGTTCGTGCCCTGGCTGGCCGTGAAGCACGAATGGAGCGCGGACAACAAGAAGCTCACCCTGTCCGTGCGCCCCGGCGTGAAGTGGTCGGATGGCCAGCCCTTCACCGCCAGGGACGTGGCGTTCACCTTCGAGCTCCTCAAGAAGCACAAGGCCCTGGACTTCTCGGCGGTGTGGGCGTTCCTGGACGGCGTCCAGGTCAAGGATGACGCGACGGTCGAGTTCAGCCTGGTGCGCCCCTACGTCCCCGGCCTCGTCTACATCCTTCATCAGCCGATCGTGCCCGAGCACAAGTGGAAGGACGTGGCGGACCCCGTCACGTTCACGAACGAGACGCCCGTGGCCACGGGCCCCTTCACCGAGGTGAAGGTCTTCCAGAACCAGATCTTCGAGCTCGGACGCAACCCGCACTACTGGCAGCCGGGCAAGCCCGCCGTCCAGAGCCTGCGCTTCCCGGCGTACCCCGGCAACGATCAGGCCAACATGGCGCTGCTCACCGGCGAGCTGGACTGGGCGGGCAGCTTCGTGCCCGACATCGAGCGCGTCTACGTGGCCAAGGACAAGGAGAACAACCACTACTGGTTCCCCCTGGTCGGCAACACGACGACGCTCTACGTGAACACCGCCAAGAAGCCCTTCGACGACGTCCGCGTGCGCAAGGCGATCAGCATGGCGATCGACCGCGATCAGATCGTCAAGGTGGCGATGTATGGCTACACGCGGCCCGCTGACGCCACGGCCCTGAGCGACGCGCACAAGAACTGGCACAACCCCAAGGCCCTGGAGTCCGGCGACTGGACGAAGCTCGACGTGGCCAAGGCGAACGCCCTGCTCGACGAGGCCGGCTACAAGCGAGGCGAGGACGGCGTGCGGATGACGCCGGACAAGCAGCCCATGCGCTACGAGATCAACGTCGTCACGGGCTGGTCGGACTGGGTGCGCGCCTCGCAGCTCATCGGCCAGCACCTCAAGCAGCTCGGCATCGACGCCACCTTGAAGACCTACGACTTCAGCCCCTACTTCGAGCGGCTCCAGAAGGGCGAGTTCGACATGAGCATGGGGTGGACGTCCGAGGAGCCGACCCCCTATCACTTCTACCGGGGGCTCATGGGCAGCGAGACGCTGAGGCCCATCGGCGAGATCGCCGCCCACAACTGGAACCGCTTCGCCAGCAAGGAGGCCGACGAGCTGCTGCGGGCGTTCGAGGGCACCAACGATGCCGCGGAGCAGAAGAAGCTGGCGGGACAGATGCAGGAGCTCTTCGTCCAGAACGCGCCGGCCATCCCCCTGTTCCCCGGCCCGTCCTGGGGTGAGTACAACACGCGTCGGTTCACCAACTTCCCGAGCGCGTCCAATCCGTACGCCAAGCTCACGCCGAACAGCTCTCCCGAGAACCTCTTCCTCATGGTCGAAGTGAAGCCCAAGTAGCGTCAGCGCCTCGGAAAAGAGCCCCACGCCGTGCGACACCTCCTGCGAAACCTGGCCTTGTACGCGGTCGCCGCGTGGGCCTCGCTGACGCTGAACTTCCTGATCCCGCGCCTCATGCCGGGCGATCCCGCCTCGACCATGTTCGCGCGCTTCAGGGGGCAGCTGCAGCCCGAGGCCATCGACGCATTGCGAGTGGCGTTCGGCTTCACGAACGAGCCGCTCTACAAGCAGTACTTCACCTACGTCGTCCACCTGTTCCAGGGCGATCTCGGCCTCTCCGTCGCGTACTTCCCCGCGAAGGTGACGGACGTGATCGCCACGGGGCTCGGCTGGACGCTGCTGCTCGCGGGTGCCGCGGTGATCATCAGCTTCGCGCTCGGCACGACGCTGGGCGTGGTCGCCACGTGGAGGCGTGGCGGCTGGCTGGACTCGGTGCTGCCGCCGGTGCTGGTCTTCCTGGGAGCCTTCCCCTACTTCTGGCTCGCCATGGTGCTGCTCTACGTGCTCGGGTTCAACCTGGGCGCCTTCCCCCTCCGGCACGCCTACGACGACGCGCTTGCTCCCGCCTTCAGCGGCGAGTTCATCCTCAGCGTCGTCCAGCACATGATGCTCCCGGCATCGGCGATCGTGATCGCGACGCTCGGGGGGTGGATGCTCAGCATGCGCAGCACCATGGTGGGGGTGCTCTCCGAGGACTACATCACCATGGCGAACGCCAAGGGCCTGTCCCAGGGGCGGATCATGTTCCACTACGCCGCTCGCAACGCGCTGCTGCCCAACGTCACGGGCTTCGGCATGGCGCTGGGCTTCGTCCTCTCGGGCTCGCTGCTGACGGAGATCGTCTTCTCGTACCCCGGCCAGGGCTACCTGCTCATCCAGGCGGTGCGCAACCAGGACTACCCGCTCATGCAGGGTATCTTCCTGACCATCACGCTTGCCGTGCTGGGCGCGAACCTGCTCGTCGACATCCTCTACGTGTGGCTCGACCCCCGGACGCGGACTCGCTGACGGGTAGAAAGGAGGAAGCCTGGAATGTCATCCGCGAAACCAGCCGGGAGGCAGCGCTCGGGGTTCATCTGGCAGCTGCTCGAGAATCGCAAGGCGGCCGTCGGGGCGGCGATCATCCTCTTCTTCGTGCTGCTCGGGCTGTTCGGGCCCCTGCTGGTGAAGGTCGACCCCTCCGCCTTCGTGGGCCCGCCGCACCAGCCACCCTCCTCCGAGTATCTCTTCGGAACCAACGGCCAGGGGCAGGACGTGCTCGCGCAGACGATCGCGGGGGCGCGCACCTCGCTCGCGGTGGGGTTCCTCACGGGCTTCGCCGTCATGGCGATTGGCGCGCTCGTGGGGATGACCGCCGGGTTCTTCGGCGGCTGGCTCGACAGTGTCCTGTCCTTCGTCACCAACGTGTTCCTGCTCATCCCCGGCCTGCCCATGGCCGTGGTCATCGCGGCGTACCTGAAGCCCGGGCCCGTCACCATCGGCCTGGTGCTGATCATCACGGGGTGGGCCTGGAACGCACGCATGCTGCGCGCGCAGATCCTCTCGCTGCGGGAGAAGGACTTCGTCATGGCCGCCATCGTGAGCGGCGAGGGGCGCCTTCGGATCATCTTCCGGGAGATCCTCCCCAACATGACGTCGCTGCTGATGAGCGGCTTCATCTCCGCGACGGTCTACGCGATTGGCGCGCAGGTGGGGCTCGAGTTCCTGGGGATCGGGGACGTGAGCGTGGTCACCTGGGGCACCAACCTGTACTGGGCCGCCAACAACGCGGCCCTGCTGACCGGGGCGTGGTGGACCGTGGTCCCCACCGGCATGTGCGTCGCGCTCATCGGGTTCGCGCTCGTGCTCGTCAACTTCGCGATCGACGAGCTCACCAACCCGCGACTGCGGGCGGAGCGCACATGGACTCGGCTCCTCGAGAGCCATGATCTGGAAGAGGGGCTCTCGACCCCCGTGGTGAGGAGCCATGGAAACTAAGGCCTCGACGTTGCTGTCGGTGCGGGACCTCCGCGTCGAATACCTGACGCCCGTGGGCTCCGTGTGCGCTGTCGACGGCGTCTCGTTCGACATCGGGCGCGGCGAGGTGCTGGGGCTCGCCGGCGAGTCGGGCAGCGGCAAGTCCACCGTGGCGCAGGCCCTGCTGCGGATCCTCCGGCCCCCCGCCGTCATCACGGGCGGTCAGGTGATGTTCGAGGGAGAGGACATCCTGGGCATGAGCGAGGCGCGGCTCCGGGAGCTGCGCTGGCGCAAGGTGTCGCTCGTCTTCCAGAGCGCGATGAACTCGCTCAACCCCATCCTCACGATTGGTGAGCAGATCGTGGACGCGATCGAGGCCCACCGGCGGGTGAAGCGCTCCGAGGCCGTCGACAGGGCCGTCTCGCTGCTGAAGCTCGTGGGCATCGACAGCTCCAGGCTCACGAGCTATCCGCACCAGCTCTCGGGCGGCATGCGGCAGCGCGTGGTGATCGCCATCGCGCTGGCGCTCGAGCCGCCGCTGATGATCATGGACGAGCCGACGACGGCGCTCGACGTGGTGGTGCAGAAGGAGATCCTGCACCAGGTCTCGGAGCTCAAGGACAAGCTCGGGTTCTCCATCCTGTTCATCACGCATGATCTCTCGCTGATCCTCGAGTTCTCCACGCGCATCGCGGTCCTCTACGCGGGCAGGATGATGGAGATGGCCCCCTCTCGGGAGCTCTTCCTCTCCCCCAGGCACCCGTACACCCGGGGGCTGCTGGGCTCGGTCCCCTCGGTCCGAGGGCCGCGCAGGAAGCTCGTGGGCATCCCGGGCTCGCCTCCGGACATGCGCAAGCTCCCCGACGGGTGCCGCTTCCACCCGCGTTGCCCCTCGGCGACGGACCGCTGCAAGGTCGACGTGCCCCAGCTCCGCCCGCTGGGACCTGACCACATCGAGGCCTGCCACCTGGACGCGCCATGACGACCATCGACCTGGAGAGCCAGCCGATCCTCGAGGCGAAAGGCCTCGGCAAATACTTCCAGGTGGGCAGTGGCTTCCGGCCGAAACGGCTGCGAGCCCTCCACGAGATCTCCTTCGCCCTGGGGAAGAGGCAGGTCGTCGCGCTCGTGGGAGAGTCGGGCAGCGGCAAGAGCACGATCGCCCGACTGCTGGTGCGGCTGATGGAGCCTTCGGCCGGGAAGATCCTCTTCCGTGGCCGAGACATCCTCCAGGAGGAGCCGCGCCAGGCCTCGCTCGACTACCGGGCACAGGTGCAGATGATCTTCCAGGATCCCTTCGGGTCGTTGAACCCGGTCCACACCATCGGGGCGCACCTCGAGCGCCCTCTCCTGCTCCACGGAAAGGCCAAGGGAGCCGCGGAGCTCAGGGATCGCGTGCATGAGCTGCTCGAGACCGTCGACCTGAAGCCGGCGGCCGAGCTCGCGACGCGGTATCCACATCAGCTCTCGGGGGGCCAGCGGCAGCGAGTGGCCATCGCGCGAGCGCTGGCTCCGGGTCCCTCCGTCATCCTGGCGGATGAGCCGATCTCCATGCTCGACGTGTCGATCCGCGTCGGCGTCTTGAACCTGATGGAGCGCCTCAAGGAGGAGCGCGCAATCTCGTATCTGTACATCACGCATGACATCGCGAGTGCGCGCTACTTCGCGGACCGGACGATGGTGATGTACGCGGGGCACATCGTGGAGGGCGCGCCGAGCGAGGAGCTCATGCAGCAGCCCGCGCATCCCTACACGCAGCTCCTGCTGTCCGCGGTGCCGGACCCGAACGGCTCCATGAAGAGCGAGCTGAAGGCGAAGTCGGGCGCGCCCAAGCTGATCGATCCGCCGCCCGGCTGTCCCTTCGCCGACCGGTGCCCGAGCGCCATGGCGGTGTGTCGCCGGGAGATGCCGGAGACGACCCAGCTCGATGATTCGCGCTGGGTGCGCTGCCACCTGTTCGGACGAGGCGCCGCGTCTGGAACCGCCGGCCCGCAGGGGCTGAGTGCCGTTGCCAGAAGCGCGCTCTAGACGAGCGCGGCCTCTCGATGAGTCCCACTGAATCCGGTTCCCACGCGCATGAGCACTCTTCGCTTTCCCAATGAATTCGCCTGGGGGGTCGCCACCTCCTCCTACCAGATCGAAGGCGCCGCGACGGAGGACGGGCGCGGTGAGTCGATCTGGGATCGCTTCTCCAAGACGGCCGGCAAGGTGGAGGACGGGACGAACGGCGATGTCGCCTGCGACCACTACCACCGCTTCCGCGAAGACGTCGCGCTGATGAAGAGCCTGGGCATCAAGCACTACCGCTTCTCCATCGCCTGGCCGCGCATCTTCCCCACGGGCCGTGGAAGGCTGAATCAGCCCGGCCTGGACTTCTATGGCCGCCTGGTGGACGCGCTGCTCGAGGCGGGGATCGAGCCCTTCGCGACGCTGTACCACTGGGATCTGCCGCAGGTGCTCCAGGATGAAGGAGGCTGGACGCGGCGGTCGACCGCCGAGGCGTTCGTCGAGTACTCGCGCGTCGTTGCTCGCAGCCTGGGTGATCGGGTGAAGAAGTGGATCACCCATAACGAGCCGTGGTGCACGAGCATGCTCGGCTACATGGAGGGGCGCCACGCACCGGGCTTGAAGGACTACCGGGCGGCGCTCGCCGCGAGCCACCACGTGCTCCTGTCCCACGGACTCGCGGTCCCCGTCATCCGCTCCGAGAGCCCCGGGGCCGAGGTCGGAATCACCCTGAACCTGGTCCCCGCCGAGCCCGCCTCACCGAGCGCGGCGGACCACGACGCCACCCGGCACTTCGACGGCTTCTTCAACCGCTGGTTCCTCGACCCTGTCTTCGGGCGCCACTACCCCGCCGACATGGTCGCCGACTACATCGCCGCCGGGCACCTTCCGCCCGAGGGGCTCACGGTCGTGCAACCTGGAGACCTCCAGACGATCGCGGTGAAGTGCGACTTTCTGGGCATCAACTACTACAACCGCGCGGTCCTTCGGAGCACCGCGGTGCCGGAGGCGCGGAACGAGCCTCGCAAGGTGTTCGTCGCTCCTGAGAAGGATTGGACCGAGATGGGCTGGGAGGTGTACCCCGATGGCCTCCGGGAGCTCCTGCTGCGTGTCCACCTGGAGTACCGGCCGCGCAAGCTCTACGTGACGGAGAACGGGGCGAGCTACTCGACGCCTCCTGGCGCGGATGGGCGGGTGAAGGACGAGAAGCGGATTGCCTTCCTGCGAGACCACTTCATCGCGGCCCGGCGCGCGATGGAGGGAGGCGTGCCGCTCGCTGGGTATTTCGTGTGGTCGCTCCTGGACAACTTCGAGTGGGACCGCGGCTACTCACAGCGCTTCGGCATCGTCTGGGTGGATTACGCGAGCCAACAGCGCATCCCCAAGGACAGCGCGCTCTGGTACCGGAGCGTCATCTCGGAGAACGCGGTACCCACAGTTTGAAACCAGTCGTGTCTCTCGACGAGGACCCAGATATGTCCGACCCATTCACATACTACAAGGCACGAGCACGGGAGCTGGTGCTCCAGATGACGCTGGAGGAGAAGGCCCTGCTCTTGTCTGGCAATGGCTCCTGGACGACTCACAAGGTCGAGCGGCTGGGCATTCCTTCCATCTACATGACGGATGGCCCGCATGGGCTCAGGAAGGCGCTGGGGCCGAGCATGGCGGACAGTGTCCCCGCGACCTGCTTCCCCACCGCTTCCGCCCTGGGCTCCACCTGGAACACGCAGCTCATGGAGCAGGTGGGCGCCGCCCTGGCTCGGGAGTGCCAGGCCAACGATGTCCAGCTGCTGCTGGGCCCCGGCATCAACATGAAGCGCTCTCCCCTGGGCGGGCGCAACTTCGAATACTTCTCCGAGGATCCTGTCCTCACCGGACACCTGGCGGCGGCCTACATCCAGGGTGTCCAGGGCGAGGGCGTGGGCACTTCGTTGAAGCACTTCGCGGTGAACAACCAGGAGTTCGAGCGGATGGTGAGCAACTCGAACCTGGACGAGCGAACGCTCCGCGAGATCTACCTGCCCGCGTTCGAGCTCGCGATCACCCAGGCCCAGCCGTGGTCGGTGATGTGCGCGTACAACAAGGTGAACGGTGTCTACGCCTCCGAGAACCCCTTGCTGCTCGAGCAGATCCTCCGGGAGGAGTGGGGCTTCGAGGGGTTCGTGGTGTCGGACTGGGGCGCCGTCCACGATCGCGTGAGGGGCGTGCTGGCCGGGCTGAACCTGGAGATGCCCGGCAGCGGTGAAGTGAATCGCAAGAAGATCATCGAGGCCGTCAACGCGGGGCGGCTGCCCATGAGTCGCCTGGATGAGGTGGTAGCCTCGCTGCTCGCCGTGGTGCTCAAGGCCGCGGAGAGCCGCAAGCCCCAAGCTCGGGTCGACCTCGATCAGCACCACGCCCTGGCCCGGCAGGTGGCGGGTGAGAGCATCATCCTGCTCAAGAACGAGGACCACCTCCTGCCGCTGGACGTGGGGGCGAAGAAGAAGCTCGCCCTGATTGGCGCCTTCGCCAAGGAGCCGCGTTACCAGGGCGCTGGGAGCTCGCAGGTGAATCCGAGCCGCATCTCCAACGCGCATGACGAGCTGCTGGAGCTCTTGGGAGGAAGCGAGCGCATCGGCTACGCGAGCGGCTACGACACGGAGGGGGTCACCACTCCCTCGCTGCTCGAGGAAGCGCAGCGGCTGGCCAGGGACTCGGACGTGGCCATCGTCTTCGCGGGACTGCCTGACAGCCACGAGTCCGAAGGGTTCGATCGCTCCTCCCTGGACATCCCCGAGGGGCATCACCGGCTGATCGACACGGTCACCCAGGCCCAGCCCAACACGGTGGTGGTGTTGATGAACGGCTCCGCCATCACCATGCCCTGGGTGGGGCGAGTGAAGGCCCTCCTCGAAGGCTGGCTGACGGGACAGGCGGGCGGAGGCGCCATCGCCGACATCCTGACCGGACGGGTCAACCCCTCGGCGAAGCTGGCCGAGACCTTCCCGCAGCGGCTGGAAGACACGCCCACCGCCACCGAGTTCCCCGGCTTGAACCAGGAGACCTACTACGGCGAGGGGGTCTTCATCGGCTACCGGTACTACGACAAGAAAGACATCACCCCGCTGTTCCCGTTTGGCTTTGGGCTGAGCTACACGACCTTCGCCTATTCGGAGCTGAGCCTCGGCTCGCCGTCCATCAAGGACACCGATGGGCTGACCGTGCGGGTGAAGGTCAAGAACACGGGGAAGGTCGCTGGAAAGGAGATCGTCCAGCTCTACGTCCGTGAGGACAGGCCCGTCGTCAGCCGTCCGGAGAAGGAGCTCAAGGCCTTCACCAAGGTGGCGCTCGATCCTGGCGAGGAGAAGACGGTGAGCTTCACGTTGAAGCCTCGTGACTTCGCCTACTACGACACCGCCCGCCGCCGGTGGTCCGTCACCCCCGGGCGGTTCGACATCCTGGTCGGTGGCTCCTCCCGGGAGCTGCCTCTGCGGCAGCACGTCCAGGTGGAGACAGCCGAGGTGGCCGTCCCCGCGCTGACGCGCCACTCCATGGTGAAGGAGTTCAAGAACCACCCCAAGGGGAAGGCCTTCTACTCGCGCCTGACCCACATCATCACGGGAGATGCCTTCACGAAGCAGAACCCGGTGAAGCTCACGCCTCAGGAGGAGCGCGCCAGGAAGAAGGCGGAGATGTCGACGATGGTGTTCGTCAACGACATGCCCGTCTACAAGCTGGTCGCCTTCTCCGAAGGCAAGTTCACCGACCAGATGCTGGACGACATCCTGGCGCAGGTTCAGTAGGCAGGAAGGGCCCGCCCATCCCGCACGGGCCCGAGGGGCTGCTCACCGCCGGAACTCAGGCGGAGGGCGGCCGATCTCCCTCCGAGCTCGGGGTCCCCCCTGGAACCTCGGTGCCGCGCCCGAACTTGTCCTTGAGCTCGTCCGGATGCGTCTCGGGCGCCAGGGGGGCGCCCACGAGGTACCCCGCCCGGGCCAGCATGTGGGCCGCCACGGGCGCGGTCAGGAACAAGAAGGCGATCACCAGGCCTGCATTGGTCACCACCTGCAGCTCGCCGAAGAACAGCGCCGTGCCGAAGAGGATGCAGCCCGCGCCAGCCGTCCCTGTCTTCGTGGCCGCCTGCATCCGGGTGAAGAGATCCGGCATGCGTACCACTCCCAGCGCGGCGATGGCCATGAACGCCGCACCTGTGAGCATCCACGCGATTGCGAACCAGCGCATCACCGGGGCTCCTTCCTTTCCAGGTACCTTGCAACCGCCACCGTCCCCAGAAAGGAGATCAGCGCCAGGCCCGTGGCGACTCGTAGCAGGTGCCGCTCCCCCGTGAGGGCGGTATAGACGGCGATCACGCCCACGGAGACGCCGGCAATCAAGTCCAATGCCACGATGCGATCAGGTGCACTGGGCCCGCGCACCACGCGCCAGAGGGCGAGCAACATCGTGAGCGCCAGGAGGGCCAGCGTTCCCAGCAGCACGTTTCGAAGCGCGGGAGGAAGATCAATCATCGCAGCAACTCCAGGATCCGGCGCTCGAAGCCCTGCTTGATCTCGCGCCGGGTGGCTTCAGGATCCGACACATACATCGCGTGGATGTAGAGGGTCTTCCGGTCGCTCGAGATATCCAGGGCCAGTGTGCCAGGCGTGAGTGTGACCACGATGGCGAGCATGGCGATCTCCGCGTCTGTCTCCGCGTCGAGGGGGATGCCAAGGACCGAAGGCTTCATGTACGGAGTGGGAGTCAGCACGTCATGAGCCACGCGGGCCGTGGCGATCGCCAACTCGCGGAGGAAGAACCCCGTGAAGCGCAGCCCCTGGCCCACCCGCCGGAAGTAATTGCTCCGATGAGCCAGCCCCGGAGAGAACCAGAGGACGAAGTAGCCGAGCGCGAAGCCGATAATCAGCTGCGTCGCGGACAGCTCGGTCATCGCCATCCAGATGCCCGCGAGGGCGAGGTTCCGCGTCAGCATGCTCAAGGAGAGGCCCTCCGGACGGCGGCGACGTACCCCTCGATCGAGAGCAACTCCTCCGCCACGCGTGTGCTCAAGACCATCCCCTGCTCGGCGAACAGGCCCAGCATGCAGGTGAGCAGGGCCAGGATGGAGGAAGGGACGGCCATTCCCAGCGGGAGCGATCTGGAGGCAGTCGGAAGCTCGTGGGGCGGCTCCTTCCAGAAGGCCTCGGCCCACACCTTCGTCATCGAGAACAGCGTGAGCACGCTCACCACCGCAGCGGTCCCGACGACGAGATACTGCTCCTGCTCGAGCCCCGCGCGCAGCAGGACCAGCTTGGCGAAGAAGCCAGACAGGGGCGGCATGCCCGCCAGCGCGAAGGCGGGGACCAGGAAGAGCAGCGCCAGCGCTGGCCGCGATCGGTACAGCCCCCCCAGCGCCTTCAGCTCGTAGGTGCCAGTGAGCCGGGCCGCCAGCCCCGCAACCAGGAAGAGGTTGGTCTTCACCAGGATGTGATGAACCACATAGAAGACCGAGCCGGCCAGCCCTGTCGCCGTGAACAAGCCCAGGCCCATCAGCATGTAGCCAATCTGGCTGATGATGTGGAAGGCGAGGATGCGCCTGAACTCCATCTGTGACGCCGCGCCGAGCACACCGGTGATCATGGTCAACCCGGCCATCGCCAGCAGCACGCCATGGGTGAAGCCAACGTCCTGGACGAAGAGCAGCGTGAAGACGCGGATCAACGCATAGACGCCTACCTTGGTGAGCAGCCCCGCGAACACCGCGGAAACGGCGATGTGCGGGGTGTGGTAGGCGGGGGGCAGCCAGAAGAAGAGCGGGAAGGCCGCGGCCTTGATGCCAAATGCTCCCAACAGCAGCGTGGCCACGGTCAGTAGCAGCCCGGGCTGAGGCGCCTGCCGGAGCTTCACCGCCAGGTCCGCGAGGTTCAACGTGCCGACCATGCCGTAGAGCAGCCCGGCCGCCGCCAGGAACAACAGCGAGGAGAGCAGGTTGAGCGCCACATACTTCACCGCGCCCTCGAGTTGCGGCCGCTCGCTGCCGAGCGACAGCAGCACGAAGGACGAGATCAGCAGCACCTCGAACCAGACATAGAGGTTGAACAGGTCGCCAGCGAGGAAGGCCCCACACACCCCCATCAGGAGCGCGTGCAGGAGCGGGTAGAAGCCGTGCGCCTTCCTCTCCGAGTCAACCGACTGCACCGAGTAGATGAAGGTCGCCAGGCCAATCAGCCCGGTGACGAGGAGCATGAGCGCGGACAGCAGATCGGCGACCAGGGTGATGCCGAAAGGGGCTGGCCACCCGCCGAGCTGAACGGCCTGGGTGCCCTCCCCCAGCACCCGCAGGAAGAGCAGCAGCGTGGAGCCGAGCAACGCGAAGGCCCCCGCGAGCATGAGCGCCTGGTGCACCCACCGCTGACGTACGACCAGCCCGAGCGCCGCGGTGGTCAGGGGAATGACGATGGGGCTGAGGAGGAGCAGGCTCATCGCTCGGTGTTCCTCAGTTCGTCGAGTTCCGAGAAGCGAATGGATTGGTGCGCGCGATAGAGCAGCACGACCATGAAGACCAGCAGGCCGAAGCTGATCACGATGGCGGTGAGCACCAGCGCCTGCGCCAGGGGATCAGCCACGCCGGGGGCGGTCGTCTCGGCCCCCTCGGGGACAAGGGGCGCCCGGCCGCGGGTCAGCCCCACGCTGGTGAAGACGAGCAGGTTGGTGGCATGCGCGAGCAGCGCCAGGCCGATGACCAGCTTGACGATGTTCCGCCGGAGGATCATGTAGAGCCCCGTCGCGTACAGCCCACCGATGACCAACGCGAGCAGGGACTCCATCGTCACTTCTCCGCCAGAGAGAGGATGAAGGTGAGCGTCACTCCCAGCACCACCAGGTACACCCCCAGATCGAAGAGCAGCGGCGTGCCCAGCTCCAGGCTGCCGAGCCCGCCCGCGCCGACCTTCAGCCACACGCTGGTGAGGAAGGTCTTGCCCGTCACCGTCCCCACCAGCCCACTGGCGATGCCGCAGAGCAGCCCCACCCCGATCAGCTTCGTCAGGGGAATGTGAAGGGCCCGCCTCGCCGAGGCGGGATCATTGGCGGCCGCGTGCAGCGCGAAGGCAGAGGCCGCCACGAGGCCTCCCGTGAAGCCACCGCCCGGCTCATGGTGCCCACTCAGGAGCAGCAAGACGGAGAACAACAGCAGCAGCGGCTGAAGCGCCCGGACCACCGCATTGAAGATGAGTGAAGTCATCGTCCCGCCTCCCTCCCGTGCCCCAGCTTGAGCAGCGCGGCCACCCCGAGCGCCGAGATCGCCAGGACGGTGATCTCTCCGAGCGTGTCCAGGGCCCGGAAGTCGACCAGGATCACGTTCACCACGTTGCGGCCGTGGGCCGCGGGGACGCTGTTCTCGAGAAAGTAGTCCGAGATGGGCGGGTAGAGCTGGTTCTGGGTCACCATCAGCACGAGCCCGGTCATCACCGCCCCGAAGGCCAGCGAGATCAACAGATCCCGGGCGCGGGTCGAACGGCTCGACAGCTCCTGATAGTGAGGCAGGTTGAAGAGCGCCAGCAAGAACACCACCACCGTGAGCGCCTCCACGATGGATTGCGTGAGCGCCAGATCCGGTGCTCCGAAGAAGAGGAAGACCAACGCGACCCCGAAGCCCACCACGCCCATGGCCGCCACCGAGGCCAGGCGGGAGCGGGAGTTCGCCGCGGCCAGAGCGGCCAGCACCATCAAGCCCCCCAGCACGGCCTCGTGAACCTCGACATCCGAGAGCTCCAGCCGTAGCCGCACCCCGCTGCGTGCCACCAGGGCATACGCGGTGAGACCGCCGATCGTGAGGATCGTCACCAGGAGGTACCTGCGCAGGTAGCCGCTCTGCAGGAGCCGGGTCTGGAAGCCCGCGACCTGGAGCATGGCCCCGAGCCCCCAGGTGTAGGCCCTCTCCGGGCCCCAGCGCCCGAGCCGCAGCCTCGCGAGGAAGGCGCGGATCCGATCGCGCAGCAGGAAGAGCCCCACGCCACCCGCAAGGCTCAGCACGCTCAGCCCCAGCGCCGGTGTCAACCCGTGCCAGAGCTTCAGGGGGGCAAGCTCGGAGGGCTCGAGCCCCGGTGAGGCTCGCGCGAGCAGGCCCCCCACCAGCGCGGGTTGCGCCCCCAGCACGAGCCCTAGCGCGGAGAGGACGAGCGGCCCCAGCCACATGCCCGCTGGAGCCTCATGAGGAGCATGAGGCAGCTCACGCGAAGGCCCGAGAAAGGGCTGGAGCGCGAGCATGGCCGCGACGGCCACCAGGGGCATGAAGGTGAGCGCGCTGGCCACCGTGGCAAGCCAGGTCGCTGGTCCCTCCTGGAGCGCGGCCTCGTAGACCAGCTCCTTCGCGATGAACCCGAAGGCCGGCGTCAGCCCCGCCATGGAGAGCGCGGACAGGCCCACCGCCGTGGCGGTCACGGGCATGGCGCGGCGAAGCCCTCCCAGCAGGGAGAGATCCCGCGTGCCGGTAGCGTGATCGATTGAGCCCGCGGAGAGAAACAGCGCGCCCTTGTAGAGCGCATGGGCCAGCAGGAAGACCCCGGCGGCGTGGAGCGCGGCGGGAGTGCCCATCCCCAGGAGGAACGTCAACGTGCCGAGGACGCATACGGTGGCATAGGCCAGCACCCGCTTGAGATCGCGCTCTCCGAGCGCCAGTAAGGCGCCCAGGAGCATGGTGATGGCCCCCACCAGGCTCAACGACGTCCCCCACAGCGCCGTTCCTCCCAGGACAGGCGAGAGGCGAGCCAGCAGGTACACTCCCGCCTTCACCATGGTGGCCGAGTGCAGATAGGCGCTCACCGGCGTGGGCGCGGCCATCGCCCCGGGAAGCCAGAAGTGGAATGGGAACTGCGCCGACTTGGTGAAGGCCCCCGCCAGGACGAGCAGGAGCATCCCGGGATAGAGCGGGTGCTCCCGCGCGGACAGGCCCGACAGCTGGGAGATCTCGAACGTCCCCGTCGCGGCCCCGAGCAGCAAGAAGCCGAGGAGCAGCGCCTGCCCTCCCCCCACGGTGACGAGCAGCCCCTGCAGCGCCGCTGCCCGTGAAGTCTCACGGGTATGGTCAAAGCCAATCAGCAGGTACGAGCTGAGGCTGGTGAGCTCCCAGAAGATGAAGAGCGCGAGCAGGTTGTCGGACAACACCAACCCGAGCATCGAGGCCATGAAGGTGAAGAAGAAGAGGAAGAACCTGCCCAGATGCGGGTGGCCCTCGAGGTATCTGCCGGCGTACAGCGTCACCAGCGCGCCAATCCCGGTGATGAGCAGCACGAACAGGAGGCTCAGCCCATCCACTCGGAGAGAGAGCTGGAGCATCAACCGGGGGGACCAGGCGTGCTGCTCGGAGAGCGTTGCGCCAGCGGTGACGGGCCCGAGCAGGGACATGAAATAGACAAACAGCGCGGCCGGGACGACGGCGAGGACCGCACCGGTCCACCGGCGCGCGACGAGATGAATGCCGGGCGCAAGGGTCGCCGTCGCGAACCCCACCAAGAGCGCCACCGTCATGCCCATGCCCTGCTCCTCATGCCAGCCGCTAGCTCTATGAGGAGGCCGGCGTTGCGCGCGCTCGGTATCGGCGACAATTCGCCTTGCGGTTCGATGGATGACGGCAGCCCCCGAAGCTCCGTCCGCCAAGAGACATCGATGGCCCAGGCCGGTCACGGCCCGGCTTGTTCACTTTCGAGCTTCCCTCGGGGTGCCGAAGGCGGTGTAGCCTCTGGACTCCTTTGAACACAAAGGGAGCCCATCTCCGATGCACTTCGAGCAGGCCTTCATTCTGCTGTTCGCCATCGCCACGGCGGTCGCCATCGCCGCGCGCTACTTCCGAATCCCCTACACGGTGGCGCTGGTGGTAGCTGGGCTCATCCTCGGGGTGGCGCACGCCTTCGAGCCACCGCACCTCACCAAGGAGCTGCTCTTCGCCATCATCCTGCCCGGGCTCGTCTTCGAAGCGGCCTTCCACCTGGAGTTCCGCCAGTTCTGGAAGAACAAGGTGGCCATCCACTCGCTGGCCATCCCGGGCGTGGTGGCCTCCATCTGGCTGACCGCCGCCATCCTCACCCCTGTGGTGGACGGGCTGCACTTCGTGCAGGGCTTCTCCTTCATCCACGCGCTCGTCTTCGCCTCCATCATCGTCGCCACGGACCCCATCGCCGTGGTGAGCCTCTTCAAGAGCCTGGGCGCGCCCAAACGGCTGGCGGTGCTGGTGGAGGGTGAGAGTCTGCTCAACGACGGCACCGGCGTGGTGTTGTTCACGCTCGTGCTGGGCGTGGCGACGGGTGGCAGCTTCACCCTCTCTGGCGCGGCATTGGAGTTCGTGAAGGTGGCGGGCATGGGCGCGCTCATCGGAGGGGTGATGGGCTACACCATCTCCCAGCTCATCCGCCGCATTGACGACGCCACGGTGGAGATCACCCTCACCGTCATCGCCGCCTACGGTTCGTTCGTGGCGGCCGAGCACTTCCACTACTCGGGCGTCATCGCCACGGTGGTGGCCGGCATGGTGTGCGGCAACTGGGCGGCGCACGTCGGCATGAGCCCCACCACGCGCGTGGCGGTGGAGAGCTTCTGGGAGTACCTGGCCTTCGCGCTCAACTCGGTGGTGTTCCTGCTCATCGGCCTGGAGGTGCAGCTGTCCTCGCTGCTGGCCTCGTGGAAGCCCATCCTCGTGGGCTTCATGGCGGTGGTGACCGGGCGGGCGCTGGTCGTGTACGCCGTCTCCGCGCTGCTGCGCCCCACCGCCGAGCGCGTGCCCTGGTCCTGGAGCGCGGTGCTCACCTGGAGCGGGCTGCGAGGGGCCATCTCCATGGTGCTCGCCCTCAGCCTGCCCGCGAACTTTCCCTACCGCGAGCTGCTCATCAACATGACGTTCGGCGTGGTGGTGCTCTCCATCATCGTCCAGGGGTTGAGCATGGCGCCGGTGCTGCGCCGGCTGGGCGTCACCGGCATGGTGGATGCCTACCAGGGACAGTACGAGCTGGCGCGAGGCCGGCTGTCCTCCGCGGTGGCGGCACTCTCGGCGCTCCAGGGCCTGCGCAGCGAGCGCACCATGGTGGGCGCCGTGCTGGAGGACCTGGAGCGGGACTACCAGAAGAAGATCTCCGAAGCCGAGGCGGAGCTACGCGCCCTGCAACAGCAGAGTTCGCGCTTCCGGGAGGAGGAGCATCAGGAAGCCATCCGGCGCACACTCATCGTCGAGAAGGAGGCGCTCATCAAGGACTTCCAGAAGGGCGCCATCGGCAAGGAGACCTTCGAGCACCTCATGGCGGAGGTGGACGCACGCATGGAGAAGGCGAAGCTCGAGGAGGCGCCCCCGCCGCAGACGCCACAGTCTCCCGAGCAGGCGTCCGCACCCGACAAGGCTTGATCGAAGCCCCTGGCCTTCAGCGGACCGCGTGGAGATACAGCATCCCTATCCCCATGAGATAGGCCACGAGGACGAGGTCGTCTCCGCCGCGAAGGTGGCGCACGACGGCGGGGGCTGGAGGCGCTGGAGCTCACCTCCGCGCTCCACTCCAGTGCTCCCTTCGTCGAGCTCATCCGCAATGGGTTATCGCCGCGGCTGCCTGCGACGTCCTCGTCGCCCGCCCCAACTCATTCACCTTCGCGCTTCCCTGGCTCGAGTGGAGCCTCTGGACTCCTTTGCCCCCATGGAGTCCCTCTCCGAGGCCAAGCCGCGCGGACCCTATTGCCCGGTAAGTAGACCCTTAACATAATCCAGCAACTCGCATTCCCATCGGGGAATCGAGGCGCGCGGCAACGCCCGCCAACAGGCTGAAGACACGGAGGACGGAAGATGAGCGAGCGAGAGTTCCTGGCGGAGCACGCGCAGTCTGGCCCCCCCGAGGCGACGCCGGCACATGAAGCCCTGCTGGAGCAGTACCTGCACCTGCTCCAGGCGGACCCCTCCCTTCTCGCAGCCGCCGCTCAGTCAGGGCGCGAGCAGACCCTGCAATGGGCCGCTGACGAGCTGAAGCACACGGCGGCCACGCTGGGCGATCTGCCTCTGGAGGATGCCCAGTACGAGCTGGAGCGCGTGCTTCGGGAGCTCAGGGAGCGCCTGGAAGTGCCGGAAGATCGAGCCTGGCCCCACGCTGACCGCGATCGAGATCCTTCGCTTCACGAGGAGCAACTCCCGTCTTGACCGAACTCGTCATCATCCTCCTGCTCGTCCTCGCCAACGGCATCTTCGCGGGTGCGGAGATCGCCCTCCTCTCCGTCCGAAAGACGCGGCTGCAAGAGCTGATCGAGGCGGGCAGCAGCTCCGCTCGGGCGGTGCTGGCACTCCGGGACAACCCGGAGCGCTTCCTGGCCACGGTGCAGATCGGCATCACCGTGGTGGGTGCCACGGCGGCAGCCTTCGGCGGTGCGTCTCTCGCCCAACCTCTCGCGGGTGTGCTCGAAGGCCTGGGAGTGAGCGCGGCCTCGGCCGAGGAGCTGGCGTTCGCGCTGGTCGTCGGGCTCGTCTCCTACCTCTCGCTGGTGGTGGGCGAGCTGGTACCGAAGTCGCTCGCGCTCCGGTATGCGGAGCGGTACGCGCTGCTCATCAGCCGTCCCCTGCGTGGCATCTCGCGGCTGATGAAGCCGGTGGTGTGGCTGCTCACCTTCAGCTCCAACCTCGTGCTGCGCCTCTTCGGGGATAAGACCTCCTTCACTGAGTCGCGCCTGTCCGCCGAGGAGCTCCAGCAACTCGTGGAGGAGGCCGCCAAGGCCGGCTCGGTGCATCCAGGCACGGGCGACATCGCCTCGCGGGCCTTCGAGATGGCGGAGCTGACAGCCGCCGAGGTGATGGTTCCGCGTCCTCGTGTTGTCTCGTTGCGCCGACATGCCTCGCCCGAGGAGATCAAGCGCGTGCTGCTCGAGGAGGGACACTCGCGGATGCCCGTGTACGAGGACACGCCCGATCACATCGTCGGGTACGTCATCGCCAAGGATCTCCTAGGAGTGGCGCTGGAGAAGGACCTCATCGTCATGGAGGATGTCCTGCGCCCGGCCTTCTTCGTGCCGGAGACCACCCGCGCCATGGACCTGCTCCGGCAGATGCAGGAGCGCCGCACCCCCATGGCCATCGTCGTTGACGAGCAGGGCGGAATGTCCGGCCTCGTCACCATGGAAGACCTTCTGGAAGAGCTGGTGGGCGAGATCTTCAGCGAGCACGAGGAGCCGCCCGAATCCTTCAGGCGAGAGCCGGACGGCGCGATCCTCGTGGAGGCGGAGGCGAGCATCCGGGACACCAACCGCGCCCTGGGCCTGGAGCTGCCGGAGGGCGAGAGCTTCTCCACCGTGGGTGGACTCTGCCTGTCCCTGGCGGGCGCGATTCCTGCTCCCCAAACGCGGCTGACGCTCCCGGATGGCACCGTGCTGGAGGTGGTGGAGGCCTCTCCTCGGCGAGTGAAGCGCGTCCGTATCCGTCCCGCTCCGCCCCCTGCCCAGCTCGACAAGCAGGAGTGAGCACCGGCGACCGTCAGGCTGACATCGCCTCCGATCTTGCCGTGCTTCAGAAGGTAGGCCAGCTCCGTCGGCAGCAGCGCCTTGACGGTGACGAGCCGTACCTTCTCGGGGGTGGCGTTCGGCCTCTGGGTGGTCTTCTCCAGCTTGGGCGTGCTGCTGGGGGCAGCAGTGGGTGGCGCGATAGCTGACTCGAGCGCGCACCGGCGTCTGCCCGCCTGAGCGCTTCGACTCATGCGCTCAACCACCACCTACTGGCTTTGAAGCAGCTCCAGCACGAGGGGTGTAATCGAGAGCTGCGAGGGCTCTGGGCCCAGCAACCCATCCACGCGCTCCCTGAGCTGGCGGCCTTCCTCGTTTCGCTTCGCGATGATGAGTGGGATTCGGCTGTCCTGGGCGGTGGGGCTGCCATGCCAGGAGCGATAGCGGTTGGCGAAGTAGAAGCGGTCCTCGATGGGGCGCTCCAAGCCCGAGCGTGCCAGCAGCAGGACATCCCCTGCTCGCTCGCCCCAGGGCCCCACTGAAAGCCAGTCCATGCGCTCCCGCAGGCGAAGCAGATCCGGCCGGGGATGGGCCTGAAGGTACTCGGAGATAGACACCAGACGGGAGCCGTCGAACACCTGAAAGGGAAGATCCTCCTCCTCGACCGGACGGGGCTCCCGCGCGAACACCAGGTCCAGCGAGCCCTTCATCGCCGCGATGGCCTCGCCCTGCTCGCTCGCGAGGGAGAAGGCCCGGGCCACGGGGAGCACGTCCTCTTCCAACCGGGGGGGGGCGGCTCCAGTCACAGCGTTGTCCGGGACGTGAGCAGGTGGAGCGGTCCGCGAGGCGTCCATGCCGCTACCGTCGTGGACGGGAGGATACTCAGCGCCCGAGCAGGACGATGACTCCCCCTGCCGCCCACCAGCCTGAATGTTTGCGCGAAGGCATGCGTGTGGGATTTCGCTACCACGGCTCTCGGTCAATGAGGTGCCGGAGGCTCTGACACGGCACCTTGTGACTCTCGGCCATCGGTTGCCACAGGAGGCTGAGGCACGAAGGAGCCCGGTCCCCCTATCCACCGGCTCTGGCGCCGGGCCAGCGCATCCTGGAGAAACACCTGGAGGGCGCCCGCCACGGGCAGCGCGAGCAGCGCTCCGAGCACGCCCGCAAGCGAGGTGCCCAGCAGCATCACCATCGTGATGATGAGCGGGTTCATCTTCAGAGTGCGGCGCTGGATGAGCGGCTGAAGCAGCTCGTTCTCCACCTGCTGGTACACGAGGTAGACGACGGCGGTGATGACACCGGCCTTGACCCCGCTCGACGCGAACGCGGTACCCACCACCACCACCGCTCCCAGGGCGCTGCCAATGAAGGGGATGAGCCCCAACACCACCATCACGAGCCCCAAGGGCAGGAAGTAGGGCACGCCCAGCACCAGCAGCGTCACGGCGGTAACGACACCGCCCACGGTGGCAACCAGGAAGGAGCCAGCCACGTAGCCTCCCACCGAGCGGTGCATCTGGACCGCCAGGTGGACGTAGCGCTCGCGCTCCTCTGGCCGCACCCACTCCAGCGCCTTGCGGAAGACCTCCTCGCCAAACAGCAGGAAGAACACGGTGAGGGCCACGATGGTCACCGTTGCCGCCAGCCCACGTGCCGCGCCGGTGGCCACACTCAGCGCAGGCGCAGCGGCTTGCGCGGCATTCTCACGCAGCTCCGTCTGGATCCGGTCCATCACGTCGAAGCGCTTGTCCGCCCATTTCATCGCACGGCTCTCTTCGATGCGCTCCAGCAGGTCCGGTGCCGCGTTCACCAGGGCCTTGCCCTGTTCCACCAGCATGGGCACGAAGCTCGCCACCAGGAGCGCCACCAGCCCACCCAGCACCAGGAACACCGCGAGGACCGCCAGGCCCCGGCGCAGGCCCTTGCGCGTCAACCATCGGACCGCGGGGTGAATGGCCAATGCCAGCAGAAGCGCCACCAGCATCCAG
The DNA here is from genome assembly GCF_020103725.1 of Hyalangium gracile. NCBI lineage: Bacteria > Pseudomonadati > Myxococcota > Myxococcia > Myxococcales > Archangiaceae > Hyalangium > Hyalangium gracile. The sequence goes on from NZ_JAHXBG010000005.1 coordinate 460,398, forward strand.
GAGATGACCGTGCGGCTGTCGTGGAGCACGAGGACCACCACCACGAGGAGCAGGGCATTGAGCCCCACCGTCCATACTGTCCGAGGGCTCACCTGAGAGGGGCGGTGTTGCGTGGCAGGCATGCGGCTTCACTTGGCCCTGCCCGCCCGCCGTGGCAACGCCCGCCCATGGCCCGTCCTCCGTGGGAGGCTACAATTGGACTGGCACGCGGGGCCCCCCGTTGGCCAGGAGACGGTCCCTGGCGGCCCTCAGAAGAGGAGCGGAACCAGTGTCAGCAAGAAGGCATCCTGGGCGCTGGCATCGCGGCCCCAGAGCACGCGCTGGTACCCCACGAGGAGCTGCACCTGCTTGCCGGCAATGAGTTCCACGCCAGCACCGAGGCGCACTTCAATGGTGGAGCCGTCCCTCGTCTCCAGGCCGTCCAGACGCGGCGGTCCCTGGTAGAGGCCGCTCGTCTCCAGCATCAGCGCGAGCGCTCCGCGCCAAAGGGGCCACTCCCCAGCAAGGCTCCAGGCAATGGCGTCACCGGCGGAGAGGGAGACCCCGCCCACCTGGGCTGGTAGCGGGTGGGTATAGAGCACCTGCATGTGCACGAGAATGGGGCGTAGGCCCCGGGTCATGTCCACTCCCAGCGTCAAATCGGTGCTTCCCGTCCCGCGCACATCGGTCTCCAGCAACTCCTCGCCCGCGCTGACGGCCCGTCCGGTGGGGAGTTTCACCATGCCCAGAAGCGTCAGCTCGGGCTGCCCCCCCGCTTTCTCGTGGAGGAGCACGGCTCGCCCGAAGAGGTGGGTATCCGCCAGGCCGGAAGACTCCGCCTCGCCCGAGCCCTCGCGCCGCCGCTGGTAGCGCCACTCCAGCTCCGTCCCGGCGGAGAACCGCTTCGCCAGCCCATATTCCAGGAAGAGGAGCAGGGCCGCATGGGATTGTGCCTCCTCGCGCTTCAGCGGCTGGTAGCTCCCGGTCTCGTCATATTCGCCGCGGATGGAGGCGAGGCGCAGCAGGGGCTGAGCCGTCAGCTTTCCCGGCGGGGTGATGAGCGCGGTATAGGCGACGAGTGGGCCCGAGGTGGTGGGGCGATACACCTCCTCTCGTGCGTCCTCGGGCGCGGTCTCCGCGCCGGAGTTGACGGTGGATTCCGAGACGCCCCCCGCCTGGGCGGTGACGGCCCGTGGAGTGGCACACGCTGGCGCGGCCAGCAGCGGAGGCGCCACGAGCGGCAGGAGGAGAAGAAGGCGCAGGGGGGGCCTGTGGTGGCTCATGGTGGCAGAAACATCAGGAGGACTGAGGCCACATAGACGATGAGCAGCAGCACGGACTCGAAGCCGATGTTTCCGGGGCCCCGCCGCTGCCGGCGCAGCAACCCGGCGATGACGATGGCCGTCATGAAGATGCCAGTCACCGATAGCAGCAACTGGTCCGGCCGGGCTGCGTGGTAGAGCGAGCCCTGGCGGTAGGCCACATCTCCCACCGCCAGGTTGAGCACATCGAAGGCGTTGCCCCCCAGCACTCCCGCCATGGCCAACGTCAGCGCGCCCCGACGGACAGCCGCGACGCTCGTCACCGTCTCGGGCAGGGCATTGACGATGCCCATGATGAGCGCTCCCACCAGCGCATCCGGCAGGCGGGTGTGGACGACGATGGACTCGGCGGCCTGAGCAATGGCCCACCCGGAAACGGACACGAGCCCGCCCATGAGCCCGAACTCGAGCAGCAGGCGGGGGGTGCTCCGCTGGCGCCACTTGCCCTGCTCCTCCGGCACGTCCTCCCGAGTCTCACGGGTCTTCCGCGGCACCCAGGGCGGCAGAGAGCGCAGCTCCCGCGCCAGCTTCATCCCGTAGCCATAGGCCGCCACGAGCAGGAGCGAGCCGGGATGGATGCGCCAGAGGGTCACGTCCGGGCTGAAGCTCAGCGCGACCGCGAGGCTGAGCAGGCAGATGAGGAGTACCCCGAAGAAGATGTTGGGCAGCGAGGCCGCGGCGAACAGGAGGGCTCCCAGGAGCGCTTCCCCCCAGCCCAGCCGGTCCGCGAGCACATCTCCCAGTATCGCGAGCCGGATGGACGTGAGGAGCGTGAGCACGGCGCACCCGGCGCCGAGGAGCAAGCCGCCGGAGAGCGGCCAGACATCCATCTGCTCGGACATGGAGCCTCCACGCCAGACGGGTAGGATCCGGCAGCCCGCGCGCCGCGGCAACCCTGGTCTTCCGCGCCACGGCGCCGCTGTCCACAAGTCGTCGGTGCTGCAGACCTACCGCTGACTCATGCCCGCGAGGAGGCATGGCGTGGGAGGACGATGGAGAACGTCCCGCCGTATCGAGGCGTACCCCGGGCGTCGTGCTGCACGTGGTGGACAGGGCCAGGAACAAGGCCGCAACGACCAGACGACGAGGATGACGCCATGAGTCCCGACCTGGCTGGTTCGAAGCGGACGTTGGCAGGTCGGCTGCTGCCGAGGGCGGCGAGCGTACTCCCGGGAGTAGGACGGCTCCGGCCCCGTGTTGCGCCTTGTCGTACCTCTTGCAGAGGCCCCTCAGGCCCGGTATAGGGGGCTGCACTTCACGGCCAGGTAGCTCATCTGGTTAGAGCGGCGGTCTCATAATCCGCAGGTAGTCGGTTCAAGTCCGACCCTGGCCACAAGCCCCGTCCCCGGTTCTTCCTGGGACGGGGCTTTTTTCGTTCCCCCTGCCCCGCAAACGCCAAGGCCGGAGGCCACTGAGTTCCCTCAGCAGCTCCCGGCCTCGGTGCTTCCCTCAGGCCCTGCAAGGGCCCCTCGGGCTTCCGCCTACTGCTTCTGCCACACCCTCACGTAGTCCACGTACATGTACAGCGGGAAGTCGGCCTGGTTGGGCTGCGCGTACCCCGTGAACTGACCGCTCAGGGCCAGGTTCAGGATGATGTAGAACGGCCGGTGGAACTCCTCCTTGTTCGCCGCCGTGATGTCCACCGTGTGCACCGGCGTCGGGTGCGACTCACGGTCCACGTACCAGCGGATCTGCGTCGGCTCCCACTCGATCGTATACAGGTGGAACTGCGTGACGTTGCCCACGTTGATGTTGCTGGGCTGCTCGTTGTTCAGCCCGTTGCCCCACGGGAACAGCCCCGTGCGCGAATCCCAGAACAGGTTCTGGAACGTGTTCGTCTCCGTGTTCCGGTGCTCCATGATGTCGATCTCGCCGCAGCTCGACCAGTTGGTCGCCATCACGTCGTAGTAGGACGTCGGCGCCGCGTAGTTGCTCGTGTAGCCGTCATCGCACGCCGTCCCCATCATCCAGAACGCCGGCCAGGTGCCGATGGCATTGGGCATCGCGATCCGCGCCTCGATGCGCCCGTACTTCCACGACTTCTTCCCCTTCGTCGTGATGCGCGCCGAGCGCTGGTACCAGTTGCGCCCCGCCACCACCAACGGCGTGTTCGTGTAGTCCGCACGAATCACCAGGTTGCCGTTCTGCTGGTACGCGTTCTCCGGCCGGTACCACTCCCACTCCCCGTTGCCCCACCCCACGAAGCTGCCCTGGTTGTAGCCGTTGCCCACGTGGTAGTTCCAGTTGGCAGAGCTGGGCTGGCCCGACCCGCTGAACGTGTCCTCCCACACCACCGTCCAGTTCCCCGTCCCGCCTCCTCCGCCGCCACTGCCTGTCATCGTGAACTGCGCCCACGCCGTGTCGATCGCGCCGCCGCTCGAGTTACCAATCGTGAAGAAGTAGCGGACCGTGGCGCCGCTCGGAATTCCCGTCACGCTGTAGGTGTGGTTCGTGCCGCTGGCCACCATCCGGTAGTTGAGCTGGCCCCCACCGTTGATCGTGTAGTGCAGATCCGCCCACGGAGCCCCGTTGACGTAGAACTGCACGCTCGACGCCGACGTGACGTTGTAGCCCGACGTCTGCGCCCGGGCCTCCGTCGTGAACATCACCGCCAGCGCTACCGCCAGCACCTGCGCCGCGAGCACTCCCCTGAAGCCGATTGAAGGACTTCCTCGCATCTCGATCTCCTTGGTCGAAGGAATACTGGAACGCCGTGTAATTCCAGTTTCCCCAGGAGCCAAGGATTTTGTGAAAGCCCATTCACGATTTTCAGGCCCTACCCCTGTACACCTCGGGGCAGAGCTGTTCGGTTCATGACAGCGCTTGCGTCACCGCGGCGTGGGGGGCCGTCTGGGAGCGCTGCGACTCGATGAAGGCCCGGTACCAGTACGCGCTGTCCTTCAGCACGCGCCGCTGGGTGCCGTAGTCCACGTACACCAGGCCGAACCGCTTCTGGTATCCCGACGCCCACTCGAAGTTGTCGAGGAAGCTCCAGGCGAAGTAGCCGCGGACATCCACTCCCTGGCTGCGCGCGGCGTTCATCGCCGCGAGGTGCTGCTCCAGGTACGCCACGCGCTGCACGTCATGCACCGCGCCCCCCTCCAGCCGGTCGACGAACGCGGCGCCATTCTCGGCGATGTAGATGGGGGGCAGGCGGTAGTCGCGCGCCAGCCGCACCAGCAGATCCGTCAACCCTTGCGGATAGATCTCCCACCCCATGTCCGTGAACCCCAGCTCGCCCGGAGGCGTCGCCGCGGGGTCCTCGGCATGGATGAAGTTGCGCATGTAGTAGTTGATGCCCAGGAAATCGAGCGGCTGCCGGATCAACGCCAAGTCCCCCGGCTCCACGTCGGGCGCGTCCTCCCCCAGGTGCTCGAGCACGTCCCGCGGGTAGCTGCCCTGGAACAGCGGGTCCATGTACCAGCGCAGCCCCAGGCCATCCTCCAGGCGCGCCTTCGCCCGGTCCGCCGCCACGGGGCGAGCCGGATAGCTGGGCGACAGGTTCAGGACGATGCCCAGCGGCACCCTCGGCACCAGCGTGCGCAGCGCCTGCACCGCCAGGCCGTGCGCCACCAGCAGGTGGTGTGACACCTGCATCGCCAGCTGCCTGTCTCGGAGGCCGGGAGCGAAGATGCCCTTCTCGTGCCCCAGCGTGGCCACCACCCAGGGCTCGTTGAAGGTGCAGAGGCTCTCCAGGCGGTCGCCCAGGCGACGCGCCACCACCTCCGCGAAGTCCACGAAGCGCAGGGCCGTGTCCCGCTGCCCCCACCCTCCCTCGTCCTGCAGCGCCTGCGGCAGATCCCAGTGGTAGAGCGTCAGGTGAGGCCGCAGGCCGCGCGCCAGGATGCCGTCCAGCAGCCGATCGTAGAAGTCGAGCCCCCTGGCGTTCGTGGGACTGCGCCCCGTGGGCTGAATCCGCGGCCACGCCACCGAGAAGCGGTAGGCGTTGACCCCCAGCGCCACCAGCAGATCGAGGTCCTCCTCCCACCGGTGGTAGTGGTCGCACGCCACCTCCCCCGTGTCGCCGCGGGCGATGGTGCCCGGCACCTGGCTGAAGGTGTCCCAGATCGACGGGCCACGCCCATCCTCGGAGACCGCACCTTCAATCTGATAGGCGCTGGTAGCGACGCCCCACTGGAACTCGTCGGGAAGCAGGCTGGAAGGCATCGTGACTCCTCGGAGCCTCGAGGGCTCACCGGAAGGATGTCACGTCCGCCGCCAGAACTGAAAGCGCTTTCGAGACCTCAGGGGCCGCGCCGCCGCATGGTCGACTCGCGGACGATGACCTGCAGGGGGATGGTGGGGATGGCGTAGTCCTGGCCGTGGATCAGCCCCAGCATCGCGTCGCCGGCGATCTTCCCCAGGTCGTACGCGGGCTGGCGCACGGTGGTGAGTGGCGGCGTGGTGTAGAGCGAGGAGGGCAGATCATCGAAGCCGATGATCGACATGTCCTCCGGCACGCGGATGCCCTTGCGGTACAGCGCGAGCCTGGCGCCGTAGGCCATCTGATCGTTGGCGACGAACAGCGCCGTGAAGTTCAGCCGCGTCTCCAGCAGCTGGTTCACCGCCAGCAGGCCGCTGGACTCGTGGAAGTCCCCCGTGGCGATCAGGCGCTCATCCACCGGCAGGCCGTGCTCCCTCAGCGCCCGGCGGTAGCCCTCCAGACGCTGCTGGGCATCGACGTTCGCCTCGGGCCCGGCGATATGGGCGATGCGCGTGTGGCCGAGCTCGATCAGGTGGCAGGTGGCCTCGTAGCCCGCCTGCTCGTTGTTGGCCTGGATGCTGACGACATTGGGGCCGTGCAGGTTGCGGCCGGTGATGACCAGCGGCAGGCGCGCCGCGTACTCCATCAGCGAGGCGTCGTCGATCATGCCCGTCAGCACGATGACCCCATCCACGCGGCGGGCCACCAGCAGCGACATGCACTCGACTTCCTTCTCCTTCTTCCAGTGGCCGCTCACGAACAGCGGCGCGTAGCCCGCCTTGGCCAGGCTGTCCTCGATGCCCTTGAGGGCCTCGTTGAAGAAGGGGCTGGCGATGTCCTGGGTGATCACCCCCACCGACATCGAGCTGCCGCGCGCCAGGCCCTGGGCCATCACGTTGGGGCGGTAGTTGAGGTCGGCGATGGCACGCTCCACGGCCTGACGCTTGCTGTCCCTCACACGAGCAGTGCCGTTGAGGATGCGCGACACCGTGCTGGGTGACACTCCGGCTCGACGGGCTACTTCCTCCAGTGTCACAGGGGCGTTACCGCGGCCATCCATGGGAGGACTCCTTAACACATCCTCCGCATGAGAGCGCTCTCAAAGCGGGCCGGCCGCGTGCGGGCCTGTCCGAAGGGGCAGCTCCTGGCTGACTGCTCGCCCTACGCCGCCGGTTGCGCCTCGATGCCCAGCGCCTCGTGGGCGAAGCGGAACATGCGCTCGCGCAGCTGCTCGAGCGCCTGGCGCGGCAGCCGGCCGGAGCGGTCCGCCGCGTCCTCCAGCTTCTCCTTGCAGCGCAGGTCCATGCACAGGCACACCCCCACGCGGCGCTTGCTGTTCACGTCCGTCGTCAGCAGGCCCACCTCGCTCGACGAGCCGGTGCTGTGGCACCAGTCGCAGATGCGCGAGCCCAGCCCGCTGTCCGAAGTGTCGCGACGGAAGATGATTCCAATGGGCTTGCGGCTGCCCGGCGCGGCGAACACCAGGTACACCCGCGCCCCCGAGGTCTCCGTCCACGCCAGGTAGTCGCGGACGAAGAGCGGGAAGGTGACGCCCTCGGGCATCTCAATGACCCGGCGGTCAGGCGAGCGGAAGGACTCGATGAGCGCCCGGTCGGTTTCGAGTCGGAACACGGCTGCTCCTTGGGAGAGGGACTGTCCCTAACAGCCAGCCCCTCCCGAATCCACCTCGGCTGGCGGGCTACCGAGCCCCTGCCCGGCTCAGTACACCCACGCCTCCACGCCGCGCCCCGGCACCAGCTCGTCGCGCTTCACGTGCTCGTGGCCCGTGGCCTTGCCCAGCTCCAGCAGCGACTTCAGCCGCAGCAGGTCGTCGTCCATCTGCTTCTTGGGGTCCGCCCCCAGCAGCTTGGCGAACGCGTGGCCGATGATGCCCGCCGGCGGGTTGTACGACAGCCGGATGTCCAGCCGCGTCCGCCCTCTTCCCGCATCCTCGAAGCGGATGGTGCCCTCGTTCTCCACCATCGCGCCCTCCACGCTCCGCCACGACAGCAGCCGCCCCGGCTCAATGCGGGTGGTGATCGCTTCCCACTCGAAGATGATCCCCGCGGGCCCTCGCACCCTCCAGTGAGAGCGGCCGTCCTGGGACATCCACACGTCCTCCACGTGGCTCATGAAGCGCGGGAAGTTGTGCATCGCCTGCCAGAAGGCGAACACCTCGTTCACCGGCGCGTTCACCGTGATGTCCTTCTGGAACGACAGCGCCATCCGCCCCGCCCCCACCCCCGTCAGGTGCTTCAGATCGAGGTTGGTCAGGCTCCGCAGCCCCAGCAGCAGCCCCGCGCCCGCCAGCGCCGGCCTCAGCACGCCGCGCCGGGACAGCCCGTAGCCGATCATCCCCAGCCCCCCCAGGCTCGCCAGGAAGCGGGCCGTCGGGGACCAGTGGTGCTGCAGCAGCTCCGGACGCTCTCCGGGCCGGCTCACTCCGCCTTGCAGGTCCGGGTGGTTGCCCGCCTGCGTGTGCGGCTCCAGATCGTCATCGATCTCCCGCACGCCCCGCACGCTCCGCACCCGCGCGAGCACCCGCTTCACCTCGCTGGCCAGGATGGTGCCCTCGAGTTCCACCTGCCCGTGCCGGCAGGCCACCCGGATGGCCCCGGGATGCGAACAGACACGGCCGAGCGCGGACCGCACGCGCGCCTCGAGCGTCACGTCGTCCACCTGTTCCTCCTGCAGCCGCCCCTGGAGCTTGAAGTAGAGCCCGCGCGCGCGGTGCTCCATGTCCCGCGCCACCACCTCGAGCGCGTCCGCCGCTCCGTAGAGCATGTGCCGGGCCTTCTCCCGGACATGGGCTCGACGCCCGCCGCCGCTGCGCGGATCCGCCCAGTACATCAGCCCCGCTCCGAGCCCCACGCCACCGAGTGCCCACCCTGCCCTGGTCATCGCTGGCCTCCTTTGTGTTCGCCCCCTCAACGTGAAGGCGACATCGTCCCCGAGCAGCAGCCGAGCGAGGAACGCCTCCAACGTCCGCCTCTCTCTCGCCGCCCGGCCGTCTGCCCTCCAGCCAACTGTTTTTTTGACGGGACGCCGGGTCGACCTCCTAATGCCACCCACAGGCCAGTAGCGGCCTGTAGCAGCTCGCCCAGGAGGCCCCTGATGCAGGATGGCAACATGAGCCCGCTGAGCGCCGACACCTCGTCGGCCGCTCCGCTCGATACCGGTGACCGCCGCGCCAGCCCCGAGGCCGAGGTCGTCTCCACCCACGTGCTCGTCGGCGAGGAGCAGGTGCAGAAGCTGCGCGAGCTGTCCCGGCGCACCCGCATCGCGCAGAGCGAGTACCTGCGCGAGGCCGTGGAGGATCTGCTCGCCAAGTACGGCCGCAACGGAGGCGAGCCGTGACGACCGCCTCCCCCACGGACACCCGCCACGTCCGCGAGGTGCTGCCGCTGGGGCTCATGCGCGATCTGCCCGGCATGAGCGCCGCGCTGCCTGCGCCGCCCGCCGAGCCGCCCTCGTCCATCAAGGCGGCCATCGTCCGCTGGCTCAACGCGGAGCTGTAGTCCCCGCCGCGGCGACGCGGCTCCGGCTCACGCCACCGGAGCCGAGGCCTCGCCCTCCTTGTCCAGCTTCGTGGCGATGTCCTTGAAGGACATGTGCCCGATGGACAAGAGGATGAGGCCGAAGCCGATCTGCTGCACCGTCTGGCACAGCCACACCACGTTGGCGTAGGCCAGCCCGCTGTTGTTCACCACCGCCGCGGGCAGGAAGAGGCTCAGCCCCACCTTCGTCGCCGCCTGGAAGGTGCCCATCATCCCGGGCGCCGCCGGGATCATCAGCCCCACCACCAGCACCGTCATCACCACGTAGGCCTGGAACAGCGACAGGCTCATGGGCTGGCACGCCGCGTCCGCGCCCACGCAGCCGAAGGCCCGCGACAGCAGCGCCATGCCCGCGCCGTTCAGGCCCCAGTACACCAGCGTGAGCAGGAAGAAGAAGGTGAGCTGCCTCGCGCTCGGCAGCTGGCGCATCGCGCCCACGAAGCCGTCCACGATGTCCGCCATCTTGTGGGCCACGCCCGGCAGGAAGCGCCCCACCGTGATGCGCACCAGGTTCACCGCGCGGTCATGCTGCCAGCGCGCGAAGAGCAGGAAGGCCAGCCCGCCGCCGAACACGGCGAACATCAGCGTGGAGCCCAGCTTCACGTAGCGGATCTCCGCCGTCTCCCCCGGGATGAAGAAGAGCAGCACCCGCAGCAGCGTGGCCACCAGCAGGCCGTCGGTGATGCGCTCCAGCACCACGGACGTCATCGCCGCGCTGCGCCGGATGGAGCTGCGCTGGGCGATCAGGAAGGGACGGGCGAACTCGCCCAGCCGGAACGGCAGCACCAGCAGCATCATGAAGCCGATGCCGGAGGCCTCGTTGAGCGGCCGGAACGGCACCCGCTCCATGCCCGACAGCAGGCATCCCCAGCGCAGCGTCCGGCAGATGTGGATGAGGGTGAGGATGCCCAGATAGGGCAGCACGTAGGAGTAGTCCGCGGAGCGCAGGCTGGCCCACTGAGACTGGACGTCCGTGTCCCGGAACGCCCACCACGTGAACAGGAGGGTGACCAGCAGGCTGGCCACGAGCTTGAGGGCACGCTTCACAGCGGGCGGGTATACCGTCAGTCCCCCTCGGACTCCAGTGTCTCCCCCGCCAGCAGACGTGCTGGGTTGCCTCGCATGAGGCGAGCGAAGGCCTGCTCCCCTGCCCTGGAGCGCAGCTCCGCGAGCGCCCGCCCTACCCAGTCCCTCGCCCCCACCGGCGCGTGCAGATCCGTGGCGCCCAGCGCGTACAGCCCGTCCTCCAGGAAGGCGCGCGCCAGCTTCCTCGCCGTCCCTCCGTAGCGCCCGGTGAGCGCGCCCACGTCGAGTTGCAGCAGCGCCCCGGAGCGCACCGCCTCCGCCGCGCGCCCCTTGCGCTCGAACTCCAGGCAGCGCTCGGGGTGCGCGAGCACGGGCGTCACGCCCTTGGTGCGGATGCGGAAGAGGATGTCCAGCAGCGGCGGCACCGGCGTCGTGTACGGCAGCTCCACCAGCACGTACCGGCCCGCGCCCAGCATCCGCGCCGCGGGCGTGCCCAGGCCGCGCAGGAAGGCGTCATCCAGCACGTTCTCCGCGTTGCGCCCCAGCGTCAGGGGGATCCGCTCCCGCTCCAGCGCGGCGCGCAGCTCGACGAGCCGGGACTCGATGACCTCTGGCGGCGCGTACTCGGGGCGCGCATGCGGGCTGGGCGCCACCGCCGAGAAGCCCAGGTCGACCAGCGCCCGCGCCATCTCCAGGCTGTCCTCCAGGGTCTTCGCCCCGTCGTCCACGCCCGGCAGCAAGTGGCAGTGCAGGTCGACCCAGCCGCTCACGCGTCGCTCCGCCGATCGGGATGCTCCGGCGGCAGCTCGTCCTCTCGCTCATCCGTCAGCCGCTCGGGCACGCGGTACTCCTCTCCCAGCCAGCGGCCGAGATCCACCGCCCGACAGCGGCGGGAGCAGAACGGGTACGAGACATTCTCGGCGCGCGGCGCCACGGGCTTCTGGCAGATGGGGCAAACGGAGTGCGACATGGTATCTCCTGGACTCATAAGCCCTGTGGTCGCCACGTTCCAGGGAGCGCAGCGGGCAGAGGCCCTGGTTTCCCACCAGGGCGGCAGAGGGATCTGTCACACCCACACCGTAATATTGCAACAGCCATGCAGCTCTCCCTACGATGGCAGCAGACCGACCCAGCTGCCCCCGCGCTGTTCGGCGAGTCCCGGAGCGAACGATGAACCAGGCAATGAGCCGTCGTCTCCGCCCTTGCGGTCTGCTGCTGCTCGTCCCCGTGCTGATGGCGAGCACGTCCCCGAGCCTGGCGGTGACGGGTCCGCCGCATCACCTGGCCATCGTGGGGCTGCCCCCCGAGCTCCTGTTGAACGCCTGCATCCCGCTGTCCGTGGAGGTCCATGACAGCAACGGCGCGGAGGTCAAACCGCTGGCTCCCGTCCAGGTCACCCTGAGCAGCACCCTGCTCGGGGGCACCTTCCACGAATCGAGCTCCTGCACCAGTCCGCCGATCACCGCCGTGCTCATCCCGACGGACAACTCTGGCCGGCTGTTGTGGTTCCGGGCGTCCGTGCTCGGAGCGGTGGCGCTCTCCGCTTCCGATGGGATGGGGGGACTGGATGATGCCGGCTCCGGGGTGCGCTCCGTGGTGGCGTCCCTCACCAGCCGGCTCGAGCTCTCCGGGGTGCCGCCGCTCGTGCAGGCCGGAGTTCCGATCACCGTCACCGTGACGGCGAAGAACGCCAACGGCATCGCCTCTGGCTACGCGGGCACCATCCACTTCACCTCCACAGCGCCTCGCAAGGTGCTCCCGCAGGACTACACCTTCAATCCGGCGCTGGACGGAGGCTCGAAGTCGTTCTCCGTCACGTTCCAGTCCACCGGCGCATGGGAGCTGAAGGTCGAGGACCTCCATGACATGGTGCTCCAGCACCAGCTTCCCAGCATCCCGGTGGCACCGGGCCCTGCCTTGCGCTTCGAGGTGGTCGTGCCCCCGCTCGTCACGGCCGGAGAGCAGTTCGAGGTCCGGGTCATCCCCCGAGACGCGGAAGGGAACGAGGCGTCCTTCGCCGGCCAGGTGAAGTTCTCGACGACGGTGCCCAAGTTCAAGCTCCCGGAGGACACGAGCTCCCACTATCAGTTCCCCACGGAGTTCAACGCCACGCTCTACAGCGCCAGCCCGACGCAGCAGACCATCACGGTGACCGATCTGTCTTCCGGCCAGGGCATCACGGGCAGTGGCCAGACCGTGGTCCAGCATGGCCCGCTGGCGAGGATCGCGGTGAAGACGTCTCCCAACCCGGTGCCCGCCTGCGGGCATGTGAAGATCGAGCTGGAAGCGCTGGACGCCTGGGACAATGTGCTGGTGGACGAGCCCATCACCGGAGTGTCGATCTGCAAGCCCCAGAGCCGCTCCGCAACCTTCGTCAGCACCACCCTCCAGACCTCGATCCCCTCCAGCTACTGCATCAGCGGCGTGCTCATGGGACGGGCAGAGGCGCTCTGGAAGAACTCGGAGGGTGAAGACGTCGAGTTCTCCCTCTCCTACGGCTCCAGCGGGAGGACGTCCTTCACGGTCGTCTGGGAGGAGGGACTGCCCAACCCCGCCACCTCGACCCTGAAGTTCTCCGAGAGCTCCGAGCCCCTGCCCGCGCTGCGCACGTACACGGGACAGCTCACGCTGGAGCTCGACCTGCGCGATGGGTGCGGCAAGCCGGTGGAGCTGGACTCGGGCCAGACCCTCACCTTTGCCTCCGACACGGCGCTCACCCTCTCCCAGCCTCCCGTCCAGGTGCAGCCCGGTCGGTGGACGGTCACCGCTCGGCTGCCGGAGTGCCCGGAGAACCCGTCGCAGTCCCTGGCCATCTGGCCGCTCATCGACAACGAGCCGCTGTACAGATCGACCAGCCAGCGCTTCGAGCGGCGCGTGCTGCCGCACTGCATCCCCCCCGCCGTGCAGATCGAGGTGCTCACTCCCAGCGAGCCCGTGAGCACGGAGCCCGGCGCCATGGTGGAGTTCGAGGTGAAGGTGTCGAACTCGGAAGACCCGCCCATCACCGATGGCCTGCTGATGGTGTCCGCCAATGGGCTGACGGTGCTCTCGGCCAGCCTCGACAACCAACCCCTCGCGGCCAAGGGAGAGGGGTTCGTGCTCCCGGAGCTGCGCAAGGACGCGCCCCAGACGGTGAGGCTCACCGCCCAGGTCTCCGTGACGTCCTCGAAAGAGGTGAAGGCCCACGTGTGGTGCGCCCACTCGGATGGCACCCTGCTCACCGAGAAGAAGAGCGTGGTCTTCAATCCGGGGGAGGTCGGGGTGGACGTCGGCTGTGGCTGCCACGCCGCCACGCTGCCAGGCCAGGTGTGGCCCTGGCTCGCCCTGCTCCTGGCGGCATCGCGCCCCTGGGAGCGTTTGCGTAGACTGCGGCGCAGCGAAAGGAACCACCTCTAGGCGCCATGTCGGCAGCGACTCTCACTCTCTTGGTCCTGACTCTGACGGGTCAGGCTGTCGCGCTGCGCTCCGACAAGCCCTTCGTCACCTCCGAGGACAGCGCGCAGGTCGAGGTCAGCGTGCTCGATGACTCGGGCCGCCCGCTGCGAGACGCGCAGGTGTCGCTCACCGTCAACATCGGCTCCCTCACTGAGCCCGTCCCCTCCCAGGACGGCACGTTCACCGCCACCTACAAGCCGCCCTCCCAGGAGGGCCCCCAGGTCGCCCTGCTCCATGCGACGGTGCGGCAGGGAGCACGGAGCTCCGGGGCCTGGCTCGCCCTGCCCGTCCATGGGTCCCACCGCCTGCGAGTCCAGGCTCCGCCTCGAGCGCGCGTGCGGGTGTCGATCGGCGCTGCCTCCTATGGGCCCGTGACGGCCTCGGCCAGCGGCGAGGCCCTGCTCCCCGTGAAGCTTCCCCCCGGCGCAGAGAGCGCGCAGGTGACGATCACCGACCGCGCGGGAAAGAGCCGCACGCAGACGGTGCCCCTGCCCGCGCCCAGGTTCGCTCGCGTCCAGCTCGTGGCGCTGGAGCCTCCCGTCCAGGGCAGGACCGTCCGGCTGCAGGGGTTCGTCGTGGATGACAGCGGCAACCCGGCCGTGGCCCTCCCTGCGCTCACCGTGAGCGCGGAGCAGGGCTCGCTGGGCCCCATCGAGCCGAAGGAGGGCGGCGTCTTCGAGCTCCCCTACACCGCCTCCACGAGCAGCTCGGCGCCGGTGACGATCTCCGCCTCACCGCTCGAAGAGGCCGAGCGCTCGGCCTCGCTCCAGGTCGAGCCGCTCCCGGCCGCTGCCGGCACGGCGACGGATCCGCGAGCGACGACCCAGGATCCCGCGGTGGCCTCCTCGGGAGCGACTACACCTGAGTCGCAGCGGATGCCGTGGCAGCGCACGCTCGGCGCCTTCTTTTTCGCGCACACCAACACCGCCGCGGCGAACGGGTTCGGGCTCCAGGCGCAGGGCGCGCTCCGGCTCGGCACGCTGCCGCTGGAGGGCCTGGCGCTGCTCGAGCTTCGAGGCAATGGGGACGTGAGTGAGACCATCGGCCGGGACGGGCCCAATCCGGTGACCAAGACGTTCAGCCTCGACGGCCTGGGCCTCCGGCTCGGCGCGCGCTGGAGCCACCCGTTCCTGGCTCGGGGCGTGCTCTTCGCGGATGCGAGCCTGGGCTTCCTGGCCATGGGCGGAGAGGTGCTCCTGAAAGACCTCCAGGAGAACGAGCGGAGGGAGGATGTCCGCTCGGTGGGGCCCTCCGCCTCCGTGGGCGGCGGCCTCGCGTGGCCCCTGGGTCCAGGCAGCCTGTGCGGCCAGCTCCACTGGGCCTACGCACCGGGACGCGGGCTCGTGAGCGGAAACCTGGGTGGGTTGTCGTTCGGCGTGGGCTATCAGCTCTCCTTCGGTGGGAGGACACGTCCATGAGCCGGTGCGCGATGGCGCTCCTGGTCGCGCTCCTGGGCGGCGTCGCCGTGGCGGCTCCTCCCTCGCCCGAGGCTTCCGGGACGGTGTGGATCACCCTGCGGCCGCAGAGCTCCCTTCCCTTGAAGAGCCCGCGCGTCCAGGTCGGCGGCAAGGACGCCGTCGCCTCGGGCGGAGCGTTCCGCGTGGACGGGCTCGCCTCCGGTCCGGTGGTCCTCACCGCCTCGGCCGAGGGCTATCAGCCCGTGGAGCGCAAGGTGCTCGTTCCCGCGGGAGGCCAGGCCAGCGTCTTCCTGCCGCTCGAGCGCATCCCTGGCCCTGGCACCGTGAAGGGGCGCGTCCTCCAAGAGCAGGGCCGTGAGGGGACGAAGGTCCCGCTCGCCGACGTCGAGGTGCAGCTCGGCGGCAAGGTGGTGGCCCGGAGCGATGCGGAGGGCGTGTTCGTGGTAGCCGAGGCCGGCCCTGGTCCCGTCACGCTCAAGCTCGCCGGCGCCGGAGTCCGTCCCCAGGAGGAGGTGGTGGTCGTCCCCTCCCACGGCGAGGCCTCCGTCGAGGTCGTCCTGCAGAAGGGCGAGGAGATCCGCGCCTGGATGCGAGGACGCGTGCGCTCCACCCAGGGCCGCCCCGTCGTGGCCACCCTGCGGATCGCGGAGGCTCGCATCAAGGCCCGCACCCGCCCGTCGGGAGACTTCGAGTTCCGCCTGCCCGCGGGCCGCTACCACGTGACCTTCGAGGCGCGAGGCTATGTCCCGCAGACGAAGGTCGTCGACGTGGCCGCCGGAGATCAGGCGCTGTTCTACGTGGATCTGTCGCCCCTGGAGAACTGAGCCGTGCGTGCCCTGTCCCTCACGCTCCCGCTGTTCCTGCTCCTCTGGGGATGCGAGGGGTGTGACCCGAAGCAGCCCGCCACGCCCGACGCCTCCGCGGTCGCGCAGCTGGCGACGCTCACCCAGCTCCAGGGCCAGGTGACGGTGCTGCGAGACGCGGCCTCCCGCCCGGCTCGCGCGGACGAGCCGCTCTACCCTGGCGAGACCGTGCAGACCGGGCCTGGGAGCTCGGCGCGCGTGCGGTACGTCAACGGCGCGGAGGTGGAGGTGGCCGAGAACAGCCGCTTCCGCGTGAACGGCGCTCCCGGTGCGCTCTCCCTCGAGCTGGAGGAGGGGCGGATCATCTCGAGCTCCGCCCAGGCCACCGGGGGCAGCGGGCTCACCATCACGGGCCGCTTCGGCCGGGCGGAGATGGTGACCGCCGCGGAGATGGTGTTCGACCTGCGCGAGAAGGATCCCAAGCTGACGCTCCAGTACGGAGAGATCCGCGTGATCGGCCCGGACGGACAGGCAGTCCCCGTCGTGGCGGGCGAGGAGCTCTCACTCTCGCTCAGCAAGCCCTCGCAGCCCCCCACGTCCGCGCCCGTCGTTGTCGCCGAGGAGATCGTCTTCACCCTCAAGCCCCAGGGCGGCAAGGCCCGCGTGCGGGGCGCGCAGGATGCCGCCTTCACTGACGTCTCCCCGGACCAGAGCCGCGAGCTCGGCCGCGGCGCGGCGTTCGAGATCCCCGCGAATGCCAGCGCGCGCCTGTCCTCCAGCGCGCTGAAGGTGAGCCTCTCCGGAGACACCGCCGGGACGATCACCGAGGCCTCCCGCCAGGGCGACCAGAGCGCCTACGCCCTGCAGCTCAGCCGCGGCAGGGCGCGGCTCCAGTTCGCCGCCGGCAAGCACTCCCTGAAGCTGACCGACGGCCGAGGCGAGGTCGAGCTCAAGGTCTCCGAGCAGAGCACGGTCTCCGTGAGCAATCCCCAGGCGGGCGCCACCCTGACGGTCCTCACCGGGAAGGCGGAGCTGGTCGCCGACGGGAAGACCACGGTCCTCGGGGCGGGCGAGGCAGTGCAGCGCTCCTCCGCGTCACCCCAGGCCGCGCGAGACGCAGCCCCCGCGCTGGTGCTTCCGCCCGATGCGAAGGCGGCGCGGGTGTTCACCGACGGGCTGCCAGGCGCGGGCATCCAGGTCCCCTCCTCTTCCGGAAGCCCGCTGCGGGTGGAGGTGGCGGATGAGCCCTCCTTCCGCGAGCCCCTGCTCGCCGGCCGCGTGGGCGAGGACTGGGTGCGCGTCGATCCACCCACCCGGGGAGAGCTCCACTGGCGCTTCCTCGGCGAGGACGGGAGCGTGCGCACGCAGGGCTCGGCCCGCTTCCAGCCAGATCGCGGCCGCTCCTCGCTGGCCGGCCAGAGTCCCAAGGCCGAGGTGCTCGAGACGGGCCTCAAGGCCACGGTGTACTTCCAGAGCGCGGTGCCCTCGCTGCGCTTCAGCTTCGAGCCCCGCTCCGGCGCGCGCTCCTACCAGCTGCGCATCTACCGGGCCTCGGACGTGAAGAAGCCGCTCCTCCAGCGGGTGACGAAGGAGAACCAGTACAACCTGGAGCCCGGCGCGCTCGGAGAGGGCAGCTACCTCTGGTACGTGGCGGCCCTGGGCCCGGGCGGCGACGAGCTCGCCGGTGGCCGCATGAACAAGCTCGACCTGGTGTACGACAATGAGCGCAGGGGGCTGGCCCTCAGCCGTCCCCGTCCCGGCGAGCGCCTGGGGCGCGGCGACGTGCCCGTGGAGGGTGTGGTCCCTCTGGGCTCCCGGCTCTTCGTCAACGGGAAGGCCGTGACACTGGATGGCAAGGGGCGCTTCTCCCAGCGTGTGCCCGCCACCCCCGTCCTGGTGTTCCGTCTCGTCTCGGGTCAAGGCGAGGCATACTGGGTCCGTACGCTCCGGAGCGACCGGCCATGACGTCCTCACCCGCGGTGGTTTCCATGACCCGCTCCCTCACGACACCCCGCCGCTTCGGCAAGTACATCCTCATCCGCAAGCTCGCCGAGGGCGGCATGGCGGAGATCTACCTCGCCAAGCAGATCGGCGCGGAGGGCTTCGAGCGGGACGTGGTGATCAAGTGCATGCTCGATCACATCACCCAGTATCGGGAGTTCGTCTCGATGTTCCTGGATGAGGCGCGGCTCGCGGCGCGGCTGCACCATCCGAACATCGTCCAGATCACCGACCTGGGTGTGGCCGACGATCGGTACTTCATCTGCATGGAGTACCTGGCCGGCGAGGACCTGGACGCGGTGATCGCCGCCTCCCACTACAAGGGGCAGGCCGTCCCCATCCCGATCGCCGCCCGCATCATGCTCTCGACGCTCGAGGGCCTGGAGTTCGCCCACAAGTACGAGGAAGAGGGCCAGCCCACGGGGCTCGTCCACCGCGACATCTCCCCGTCGAACATCTTCGTCACCTACCAGGGCACGGTGAAGGTGCTCGACTTCGGCATCGCCAAGGCCTCGTCGCGGATGACGCAGACGCAGCCCGGGCTGCTCAAGGGCAAGTGGGGCTACATGTCCCCGGAGCAGGCCCGGGGCGAGCCCATCGATGCCCGCAGCGATCTGTTCTCGCTGGGCGTCACCTTCCACGAGCTGCTCACCGCCCGCCGCGTCTTCGAGCGCGACACCGAGATCGGCGTGCTGCTGGCGCTGATGGACCAGCCCATCCCTCCGCCGAGCGCCCACCGCCCGGAGATCCCCCCGGAGCTCGATCGGATCGTCATGCGGGCGCTGGAGCGGCGCCGGGATGATCGCTACGCGAGCGCCTCCGAGATGCGGGCCGAGCTGGAGGAAGTGCTCCGGGGCACCTCGTCGATCCCGGGCATGTCCCAGCTCGCCCAGTACATGCAGGGGCTGTTCGGTGCGGCGGACGTGGAGCGGAAGACGAAGATCCCTCCCCTCTCCCAGCTCGGAGTCCACACCCTGCTCCAGCGGCAGGAGGATCCCGTCGGCTTCGAGAAGACGATGGTGCGGCCCTCGGATCCCGGTGGGATCCCCGCCGTCGCTCAGCAGGGAACCGGCGTCGTCTCCGCGGTCGCACCGGCCGCCCTCCATCCCGTCCCGCAGGTGCCCGCCGCGCCCGTGCCCGCGAGCCCTCCGCCCGCGCGCAGCGCCGGCCTGTCCATGGCCATCGGAGCGCTGGGAGCCGTGGCGCTGCTGGCGCTGGGCGGAGGCGCGGTCTGGTACTTCATGCCTCGGACGGAGCAGCCCGCTCCCGTCGTCATGGCGCCCCAGCCCGTGGCCCCTCCAGCTCCCGTGGCGGCGACACCTCCCGCGCCCACTCCACCCGCTCCCGCTCCCGCGCCCGCGCCTCCCGAGCCTCCGGCGCCCGTGGCGAGCCCCGAGAAGCCCCCCGAGCCGACGACGAAGGTGGAGTCACCGCCTGCCCGTCCTTCCCGGCTGACGGCCAAGGAGATCGCCGCCACGCTGCGCAAGCACTCGAGCAAGATGCTCGAGTGTGGCCAGCAGTTCCGCGCCGATGTCCCCAAGGGCCGCCAGGTGAAGCTCATGATGACGGTGAAGAACTCGGGCGAGGTGCGGGACGTCAGGGTGTCAGAGCCCGCAAACATCGCGCCAGCGCTGGCGAAGTGCCTGGAGGGCCGACTGAAGCAGGTCCGCTTCCCTCGCAACAACCATCAGCCCGAGCTGGTCATCGAGCAGCCGCTGCGGTTCAACGACTGACATGCGTCCGGGTGGAGTCCAACACGGGAAGTCCCTGGCATGTCGGCTTTGAGCCGAGTAAGTCACGACGCCGTGGATGACCTCGACGCCCTCCGTCGCGAGCAGCACAAGCAGCGGCTCTCCTGGATGCCGTGGCTCTACTTCTCGCTGAAGGCCCACCACCGTGAGTGGGCCGAGGAGTGGCAGCGCGAGGTGCAGGCGCGCTTCATGGAGCTGGAGACCGTCCAGATCGCCGAGGGCTGCTTCGTCTCGCCCCAGGCCCGCCTGTTCGCCGAGCCCGGACGCACGCTCGTCATCGGTCCCGGCTCAAGCATCGCGTCCGACGCCTTCGTCCATGGACCGATCGTCCTGGGGCGGGACGTGAGCATCAACGCGCGAGCCAGCCTGGACGGAGGCGCCGCGGGCATCCACATCGGAGACGGCACGCGCATCGCGACGGGTGCCACGCTCTACGCGTTCAACCACGGCCTGAACCCGGACCGGGAGCTGCGCGATCAGCCCGTGACGTCACGAGGCATCCGCGTGGGCGAGGACGTGTGGATCGGCGCCAACGCGGGGGTGACGGACGGCGTCACCATCGGGGCCCACGCCGTCATCGCCATGGGCGCGGTCGTCACGAAGGACGTCCCCGAGTGGGGCATCGTCGCGGGAGTGCCCGCGAGGCTCATCGGCGACCGGCGCGAGCGGCGCTGAAGACAACGGGGGCATGCCCCCCCGCGGGACATGCCCCCTTCACTGCTCACCTCGGCGAGCCGCTCACCAGCGGGCCGTGCTCGTGCGGTCCGTGGGGCTGGGGTTGCGGCAGAGCGGCAGCCCGGTGACCGTGAACGGAGTCGTCGCCGCGCCCAGCGCGTTGGCCACGGAGGCCTGGATGGAGAGCTCCGTCCCCCGCGGCAGGCACCGGGGAGCCGTCCACAGCGCCTGGCTCGTGGAGTTGTTCTTCTCGATCTCCTCGATGGTCCCCACATTCGCGGTCCAGGAGTACGCCAGCAGGCCACCCATCGGATCCTGGGCGCTCACCGTGAAGGTGACCTTGCCGCCGGGAGCCACCGTGCCCGAGGACTGGGAGCTCTGGCTGATCTGCGGCAGCCCTTCCGAAGCCACCTCGGGGCCCACGCACATGGGGAACTTGCGGGTGGTGCTCTCACCGGAGCTGGCCGTGGCGACCAGGGTCACGTCGCAGCGCGTGCACGCGGCCATGGGGCCCTGAGGACCAGGGATGAACATCGCCGAGGACTTCTCCGGCTCGCGCCAGCTGCCCTTGCACTGCGCCGACCACTTGTAGACGAGCGTGCTCGGATCCTCGTCCGCCACGATGGCGGAGACCGGCAGGGGCTGCCCCAGCATGAGCGTGGGGGGCACGGGGGCGGCCGAGACCACCTGCGGCGCATGGTTGAAGGAGACCATCGCGGGCAGGCCGTGCGAGTGCTCGACGGCCAGGGTGAAGCTGGCGGAGGTGGTGAGGCCCTCCGCGCCCGTGGCCGTGAAGGAGAAGGTGACGGGGCCCGGCTGGGCGGGAGCCACCCACGTGGTGGAGGCGCTCGTCGAAGCGGTCAGGCTGCCGGCCGAGGCCGTCCACTCGAAGGTGAGCGGACTGCCAGGCGTTCCACTGGTGACCGACGCCTGGAGCGAGAGGGTACCGCCCGGCTTCACCGCGTCCGCGGAGGAGAGGATGGCCGCGAGGCGCGGGCTCCTTGCGACGGCCGTGGGCTGGATGCTGCTCTTCTGCATCGCGAGCGCCGCCAGCGTCCGCTGGGTGTTCGAGAAGCCCAGGTCCGTGGCCCCGGCGGTGAAGATCACGTTGCCCTCGGCATCGACGGCCTCGGCGGACAGGGTGTTCCCCTTGCCGACGGGGAGCCCTTGAATCACGCCCTGCCACTGAGTGCCCATGCGGGTCAGCGTCTCGGTGCGCGCCGCCAGCTCGGGGCCGGACAGGGTGACCTTGATCCCGGCGACCTCCGTCGGCGGCTCGGTCTGCAGCAGCGAGGCGAGGATCTGCACGGAGCCATCGAGCCTGGGAAGGCCCGCGGGCGCCGCGCTGGAGGACTTGCGAACCATCAGGATCGCGACGACTCCCACCACGATGCCCAACATCACTTTGATCAGGATCGGCTTGCTCATAAGCGGCCCCCACGAGAGAGGGACGTGTCCCTGGAAGGGAGAGGCCGCCCGATGGGGCGCCTCATCACGTCCGAGCAGGGCCACTGCAACGTGGGGGCCAGCCTGGCGCCGCTCTCATCCCCAGGCACGAGGGGCTCGTCTGGTAGCTGGCGAGCGCAAACTCTGCGGCACGATGAGGCGATGCGGTCAGGACTTGCGTGTCGTCATGGGCGGGCCGCGCTGAGCATCAAAAAACACGGGCGCCGCTCCCCCCGCGGGAACGGCGCCCGGAACCGCCGTGGACTTCAGCGGCTCAGCAGTTGTCGGCGATCAGATCCAGACAGGCATCCACCGCGCGCTCGAGGGTGCAGTTGGTGAAGTGACAGGTCGCCCCGCCGCCATTCGGGTTGTTGCAGTAGTCGAGCACCACCCAGCACCCGGGAGCGACAGCCCCGCTGGCGTTCGGCTCCGCCTCACGGAAGGAGGCCACGCCCGTCTCACTCACCAGACCTTCCTGAACGGTGACAGGGTTCCCCTTCGGGTCCGTGGTGGTCACCGAGTTGTCCTCGACGCCACAGCCAGTGAGGGAGAGCGCCAGGGCCATACCGAACAGGATCTTCTTCATGAGGGAATGCTCCGTGTAGGCAAGGGTGAGCGACGGACTGCCTGACGCATCCAACGAAGGGATTCACGTCGTCCGCGCCGGCAGACACAGGTTAAATCTCACTATCCTGACTTACTGTCAATACGGAATTAGCCGTCATTGTCGGAATTGCGCTCTGCTCCGGTAATGGGGGTTTTCGTCCTGGCAAACCTGGAGCGTGAGGCTGGGAGATACTGGAGGGCCATGAGCAGCGCGCAGCGAGACTTCCGCCGCATCCCCCACCGCCTCAACACGCTCCTGACGCTCGGCATCGTCGCGGCGCTGGTGGGGCTGCTCTTCGTGGGGGCCCGCGTGGAGAGCGGCTGGGCCCTGGCGCTGTGCGTGGTGGCGTTCGCCCTGCTCTTCCAGACGCAGTTCGCCCTGCTCCACGAGGCCTCGCACCTGAAGCTGCATCCGGATCCGACGTGGAACCGCTGGCTGGGAGTGCTCTGCGGGCTGCTGTTCCCCATCTCCGCGTCGATGCTCTCCATCACCCACTGGAGCCATCACCTGAAGAACCGCAGCGATCAGGAGATGTTCGATCTGTACTACCCGCACCAGTCCCGGCTGGGCCGCACGATCGCCTGGTACCTGATGCTGGTGGGGTTCTGGTACTGGATCATCCCGCCCTTCCTGCTGCTGCTGCTGGTGGCGCCGGGGGTGTTCCGCCGCATGTCCGAGCGGCTCCACATCGCCGAGGCCATCTTCCGCCACGAGACGATCACCGTCGGCCGCATCCGCGCGGAGCTGCTCCTGTGCGTGCTGGCGATCAGCGGCGTGTGCGTGCTGTCCGGGCTGTCCGGGGCGAGGCTCGTGCTCTTCTATGCCGTGGCGGCGGCGATCTGGTCCGGCACCAACTACCTGGAGCACTCGTACTCACCGCGGGACGTGCTCTCGGGAGCCTTCAACCTGCAGGCGCCCTGGCCGTATGGCTGGCTCAACCTGCACCGCGAGCTGGACCTGAACCACCACCACTACCCGGACGTGTCGTGGATCCACCTGCCCGCGCTCTCGCCGCCGGGTGAGCAGCGCCGCTCCTACCTCCTCCACTATGCCCGGCAGTGGGCCACCGGTCCGATGCTCACCCACGAGCCCGGTCCGGAGCCGCTGAAGGACATTCCCCGCCAGTACCCGTGCGCCTCCTCCTGACCGGAGCCCGTGGCCTCCCCGCGCTCATCGCGGCGCGCCAGCTCCACCGAGCCGGCCACGACGTGCTCGTCTGCGACACCTTCCCGACTCACGCCACCCGGCACTCGCGCGAGATCGAGCGCTCGTTCCAGGTGCCCGCGCCGCGCTTCGAGGAGGAGGCGTTCATCCAGCGCCTGCTCGCGCTCATCGAGGAGCACCGGATCGATGTGCTGATGCCCACGGGCGAGGAGATCCTCTATGTGGCGCGGCATCGGGAGCGGCTGCGGGCGCGCTGCGAGGTGGTGGCGGATACGTTCGAGCAGCTCGCGGCCCTGCATGACAAATGGGCGTTCAACCAGCGTGTCGCGGCTCGGGGCCTGCCGGCGCCGAGGACGTGGCGGCTGGAGGGGCCCGGGCACCTGGAGGCGCTCCTGCGCGAGCACGCTCGGCTCATCGTCAAGCCCGCCTTCTCGCGCTTCGGGCAGAAGACGCGCCTGATGGAGGCGGGAGCGCCCCTCTCCGGACTCGACTGCTCGCGGACGCTGCTGGCGCAGCAGTTCATCGAGGGCACCGAGCTGTGCTCCTCCAGCATCGTCTGGGAGGGAGCGCTGCTGGCCCACGTCTGCTACCGACCGCGGTACCGGTTCCCGTCGGGGCCGGGCTACTACTACGAGCCGCTGGGTCATCCGGGCGTGCGCGAGTGGCTCCTGCGCTTTCTCGAGGGCACCCGGTTCACGGGCAGCCTCGGGTTCGACTTCATCCAGACGGCGGGCGGCGAGCTGTATGCGCTCGAGTGCAACCCCCGGATGACGAGCGGCTTCCTCCTGTTCCCGGAGGATGGGCGGCTGGGACGAGCGCTGCTCGGGCAGGCCATCGCCGAGCCCGACCTGGAGACCCCGGCGATGGTCGGGTTCCCCATGCTGGCCGGAGCGCTTCCACGCATCCGCTCGTGGAAGGAGCTGCGGGAGTGGTGGCGAGCGTTCGGCGCCGCACGGGATGCGCTCTGGAGACGGGAGGACCTCAAGCCTTTCTGGTATCAGCTCGCGGCGTTCCCCCACCTGCTCCAGCTCTCCCGGCGCCATGGACTGGCAATGGGCGAGGCGACGACGCATTACACGGAGTGGAACGGCTGAGCCCATCGAACGGCGAGGTTCCCATGCACGTCTTCCGCACCACCGGCACTGGCGGTCCCGAGGTCCTCTCCTTCGACGAGCGCCCGGATCTCACTCCTGGCCCCTCGGAGCTGCTCGTCCGCGTGCGCGCCACCGCCCTCAACCGGGCGGACCTGATCCAGCTCAAGGGGCAGTACGCCCCGCCGCCGGATGCGCCGCCGGACATCCCGGGCCTTGAGTACGCGGGCGAGGTGCTCGCGGTGGGCCCGAAGGTGCGGCGCTTCCGGCCCGGGGACCGGGTGATGGGGCTGGTCGGAGGTGGCGCGTGGGCCGAGCAGCTCACCGTCCACGAGCGCGAGGCCCTGCCCATGCCCGAGGGCATGGACTTCACGGACGCCGCCGCGCTGCCCGAGGTGTACCTCACCGCGTTCGACGCGCTGGTGCTCCAGGGAGGGATGCGGCCCGGAGAGACGGTGCTGGTGCATGCGGTGGCCAGCGGCGTGGGCTCGGCGGCGGCGCTGCTGTGCCGGGCCACGGGCGTGCGTGTGGTGGGAACGGGGCGCAACGCCACGAAGCTGGAGCGGGCGCACGAGTGGGGGGTGGAGCGCACGGTGCTCGTGGATGGCACGCCCCCGCGCTTCGCCGAGGCGGTGCGGGAGGCCACGGGCGGCCGAGGCGCGGACCTCGCGCTGGACCTGGTGGGCGGGGACTATGTCCCGGAGACGCTGGAGGCGCTCGCGCCCCAGGGCCGGGTGATGCTCGTGGGGCTGGTGGCGGGCAACAAGGCCCAGATCAACCTGGGTACCCTGCTGGTGAAGCGGCTGCGCATGACGGGCACGGTGCTGCGCAGCCGTGCACTGGAGGAGAAGATCGCCCTGGCCCAGGCGGCGGAGCGGCACCTGCTCCCGCTGTTCCGCTCGGGCGCCCTGAAGCCCGTCATCGACGCCGTGGTGCCCATGAAGGACATCCGCGGCGCGCTCACGCGGATGGCCAGCAACGAGACGGTGGGAAAGGTCGTCCTGCGCTGGGACTGAGCCAGGGGCCCCGGCTCAAGGGTCCAGCAGGACCTGATAGATGAAGTCGAACTCCGTGCCCTGCGGGTTCCGGAACTCGAGCTGCATCTGCCCACGGGCGCCGTTGAACGCCTTCGTGCCGCCCGTGATGGCCAGCGTGGAGCCCTTCGCATCGTAGAAGGGCCCCTCCACCGTGAGCTGTCCCTCCTCGAGGAAGGTCGTCCAGAAGCACTCGTAGGCCTGCCCCACCACTACGCGGATGCAGTAGCCCTGGTTGGTCCCCACCTGCCGCGTGTTGCCCTCGTCGAACACCGGGTTGGCGAACGTCAGGATGTCCCCCACCGAGTCTCCCGCGGGCGCGTTGTCCGTGGTCGCATCCGTGTCCGCGTGCTCGACGACGCGGATCGTCCGGATGACGGGCGCCGGCTCCTCGTCGTCTCCGCAGCCCACCAGCGCCGCGCCCAGCACGAGCCCGACTCCAATCCGCTTCAGCACCTCTCGCATGTGGCTTCCCCCTCTGCTGCCCGCTCCGCGCGGGGCGGCCACTGTAGCAACTCGGCGGTTGCTCGTCCGAGCGCTCAGCGAAGGCCCTTGCCTCACACGCCCGGGTCCATATCCTGCGCCGCGCCATGGCTACCCACTTCGATCCCAGCGCTGCCGCCTCCCCCGACTCCGGCATCTTCGGCCTGCCCCACTCGCCCGAGGAGGCCCACGTCGTCATCGTCCCCGTCCCCTTCGAGGCCACCACCAGCTATGGCGGCGGCACCTCCGAGGGCCCCGGCGCTGTCCTCCACGCCAGCCGCCAGGTGGACCTCTTCGACGTGGAGACCGGTCGCGTCTACGAGCGCGGCATCGCCATGCTCCCCGAGTCCGAGGACCTGCGAGCCTGGAACACCCGCGCCAAGGAGCGCGCCCAGCTCGTCATCGAGGCCGGTGGCGTCCACCCCGGCCAGCCCGAGCTCCAGGCCGCCGCCGATGAGGTCAACGCGCTCTGCCAGAAGATGAATGACGTCGTCTACCGCACCACGAAGCACTGGCTCGACCAGGGCAAGCGCGTGGGCGCCGTGGGCGGAGACCACTCCATCTCCTACGGCATCATCCAGGCCCATGCCGAGAAGTACCCCGGCCTCGGCGTCCTCCACCTCGACGCGCACGCCGACCTGCGCAACGCCTACGAGGGCTTCACCTGGTCCCACGCCTCCATCATGTACAACGTGGTGCAGCGGCTGCCCGGCGTGAAGTCGCTCGTCCAGGTGGCCATCCGCGACATGAGCGAGGAGGAGCATCAGCTCATCCAGAACTCCACCGGCCGCGTCCGCGCCTACTTCGACTCCACGCTCCAGCAGAAGCACTTCGACGGCGTGCCCTGGAACCGGCAGGTGGATGAGATCGTCTCCGACCTCCCCGAGCACGTGTACCTGTCCTTCGACATCGATGGGCTGGATCCCGTCCTCTGCCCGCACACCGGCACGCCCGTGCCCGGCGGCCTCTCCTTCCCGCAGGCCACCGCCCTCATCTCCGGCGTCGTCCGCTCCGGGCGCACCATTGTCGGCTTCGATCTGACAGAGGTCGCCCCCGACCCCGATGGCGGCGAGTGGGATGGCAACGTGGGCGCCCGGCTGCTCTACAAGATGATCGGCTGGATGCTGAAGTCCCAGCGCGCCTGAGAGGTACCCGGGTCGGGCCAGAGCGCCAGCAACTGGTATGCTTGTCATACCAGTTCGCAACCAGTCCGGCCGACAGGCGGGGGCCGGCCTACGAGGCTCCGTCCTTCGCCTTCACGAAGGGGCGCGAGTCCAGCGGGAGCTCCAGGGTGGAGGTCGTCCCCGCTCCCGCCGAGCTGATGACGTAGATGTGGCCTCCGTGCGCCTCGGCCATGCTCCTCACCGTCATCAGGCCGATTCCCCACCCGTGCTGCCCGCTCTGCTCGGCGGCCATGCTGCGGTGATACGGGCGGAAGAGCGCCTCCACATCCAAGGCCGGGAGTGGCTCGCCCTGATTGTGGACTGATTGCCATCCACCTCGCCCTGGGCGTCGCGAGTCGCATGCGTCCGGGATGCCCTGCGAGACGAACTCGGGCATCGCCTCACGCGCGGGCAGGCCCGGGTGTCACGGCCGAACAGCCGCAAGCTCGCCGCGCTCGTGAACTCGATGACGTGATCGGGCCCGCGGTAGATGGTGACGAAGGCAGGCGCCTGCCGGAAGAGCGCTTGAAGCCTGCTGCGCTAAGACTCCGCCTCCTCCCGACGGCCCGTCTCCCTTGCCAGCGCGACTTCCAGCTCACCAATCCGATCGTTCAGCCTCTTGCGCTCGTCTTCCTCGATGTTCCCCACGCCTTCATCCTCGTTGTCACCTCCAGCATCGGAGGCCTTCGACGCGAAGCGGCGAGCTACTGTCGCGGTAGCAGCAAGCTGAAGGTCGAGCCCTTCTCCAGTCGGGACTCCACCGACAGCGCGCCACCGTGCAGGCGCGCCAGCTCCGAGGCGATGTACAGCCCCAGCCCCGTCCCTCCATCCGTCTGCCGCGCCTGGAATGGCGTGAAGAGGCGCGGCAGCTCCTGGTCCGAGAATCCCGGGCCCTCGTCCCTCACCCGCACCGTCACCAGCGACTGGGAGGACGTCAGCTCCACGCGCACCTCGCCGCGCCCCTTCCCGTGGTGGACGGCGTTGGCCAGCAGCGCGTCGAACACCTGCCGGATGCGCTCGGGATCGAAGCGCAGCTCGACGGGCGCCCCGGGCACCGCCAGCCGGATGGGCACCTCCGGCGCCAGCGACTGCCAGGACTCCACCACCTGGCGCAGGTGCGGCGAGAGATCCTCCGCCACCGGCTGCAGCGCCACGCTCCCCGCCGCCAGCCTCGCCGCGTCCTGGAGGCTCCGCGTGAGGAACTCCATGGAGCGCAGCTGCGCCCCCAGCACGTCCAGCGTCTGCCGGTCCACCGCCGGAGCCGACTGCAGCCGCTGGAGCTGCTCGCGCGCCGTCGCCAGCGGCCCCTGGAGCGTCTGCGACACCCAGTGGCCCAGCGCCTCCACCGGCGAGGCGTCCGGCGCCGGGCTCTTCTCCGGCGTCTTCTCGAGCGACTGACGGATGAGCGACTCGAAGTCGGTGATCTCGAACGGCTTGTGCAGGAAGGCCGAGGCCTCCGGGGCCCCCTGAGGCAGCACCGCGCTCAGGAGGATCACCGGCACATCCTTGAGGATCTCATCGCTCCGCAGCCGGCGGCACAGCTCCACGCCGCTCAGCCGAGGCATCACGTGGTCCGTCACCACCAGGTGCGGCCGCCGGGACCGAGCCAGCCCCAGCGCCTCCTCACCATCCCGCGCCTGGAGCACGTCGTGCCCCAGATCCTCGACGACCTGGCTCAGAACCTCGAGCACCGCAGGCTCATCGTCCGCCACCAGGACGAGACTCATTCCGCTACTCCTCAGAGGTCAGCGTGCGGGACTCCCACCCACCGCTGACCGACCTCTTGATCTATTAAAGGGCCACACATCGCTTCCAGCCGGGCGGGGAATGCTGCGTGGTTCCCGACAGTCCTGGCGTCGCTCGGTCGACACACCTGTGTCATAGGGAGGTAAGGAATGAGGGCCGCAGGTATGAAATGGTGGTTTCTGACGGGGCTGCTGCTGGCCTCCAGCGTCCAGGCGGACCTGGCGCGCCGCCGGGACGCCATCGTGGAGGTGGTCCAGAAGGTGTCTCCGGCCGTCGTCTATATCGGCACGGAGCAGGAGGTGGAGTCGCGCTTCCGCCGCGGCGGGCGCTCCTTCCTGGAGGACTTCTTCGGCGGCGGCCAGCAGGAGCGACGGCGGGTGCAGGGGCTCGGCAGCGGCGTCATCGTCGACGCGGCCGGCACCATCCTCACCAATGATCACGTCATCCGCGGCGCCTCCGCCATCCACGTCGTGCTCGCGGATGGACGCACGCTGGAGGCCGAGGTGCTCGGCAGCGACTCCACGAATGATCTGGCGGTGCTGCGGGTGAGCTCCAAGGAGCCGCTGCCCACCGCGAAGCTGGGCACGAGCGGCGATCTGATGATCGGCGAGACGGTGATCGCCATCGGCAGCCCGT
Source organism: Hyalangium gracile (assembly GCF_020103725.1). NCBI lineage: Bacteria > Pseudomonadati > Myxococcota > Myxococcia > Myxococcales > Archangiaceae > Hyalangium > Hyalangium gracile. Next base: position 489,939 of record NZ_JAHXBG010000005.1, read on the forward strand.
TCGGTCTGTCCAAGACGGTGACGGCGGGCGTGGTGTCAGCCACCGGCCGCACGTTCCGCGCCGAGGATGGCACGGTCTACAACGACTTCGTCCAGACGGACGCGGCCATCAACCCCGGCAACTCGGGCGGCCCGCTGCTCAACGTGGACGGAGAGATCATCGGCATCAACACGGCCATCTTCGCCAGCGCCCAGGGCATCGGCTTCGCCATCCCCGCGGACAAGGTGCGGCGCATCGTCGAGGAGCTCACGCGCTTCGGGAAGGTCCGCCCCGCATGGGTGGGCATCGACGCGGTGGATCTGCCCAGCCACATCGCCGCGCAGCTCGGGTGGGATCGCTCGTACGGCGCCCTGGTGGCCGGCGTGGAGCCCGGCAGCCCGGCCGAGCAGGCGGGGGTCCGCCGGGGCGACGTGGTGGCCGAGATGGGCGGCTCCCGCATCTCGGACGCGGACGACTTCGACACCCGCGTGCGCGGCTATCCCGCGCGCTCCGCCTTCCCGCTCGTCCTCTTCCGGGAGGGGGGCCTGCGCACACTCCAGGTCACTCCGGTCGAGTTCCCTCCCCGACTCGTCGAGTCCCTGGCCTGGGAGCGACTAGGACTCAGAGTGAAGGAGGCCCGGGGCGCCATGGCCATCTCGGGCGTACGGCCTGGCTCGGCGGCGCAGGAGATCGGCCTGGAGCCGGGGGACGTCATCCTGAAGGTAAACAACCAGCCAGTCGCCAACTCGGATGCCTTCCGGGAGGCCCTTCTGACGGCGAGACGGGGACGTAGCGTATTGTTGCTCGTCCGCCGAGGCCGGTACGGGTACCACATCACCCTCCCGTTCCAGGGCCAACGCCTCTAGCATGATCACCACATGAGTCAGGTCCGTTATCAGCCGCTTGGCCCTCTACTGTCGGGTGAGGGTTCGCGAGCCTTCCTGGGGCTCGCGCTCGAGGAGGGTGCTCCGCCTCGTCCCGTGGTGCTCATCTGGGCGCCCCAGGAAGTCGCCCAGGACGCGGACCTGACGGAGCGGCTGCGTCGAGAGACCGACCGCGCGGTCGTCTTCGACCACCCCAACATCCTGCGCGTGCACGGACTCGTCACCCTGGAGCAGGGCCTGGCGCGCGTCACCGAGTATGCCGACGGCGAGACGCTGCGCCGGATCATGGAGGTGACGCCGCGGATTCCTCCTCCGCTCGCCGCGAAGATCGTCGCGGACGCGGCCATGGGCATCCACTACGCGCACATGGCCGGCAATGACGACGGCTCGCCGCTGGTGCATGGCGACGTCCGCCCGGAGACGCTGATCATCTCCTACACGGGCGTGTGCAAGGTGACGGGCTATGGCGCGCTGGGTGTCGCGCCGCGTGAGCGCGGTGGCCGCCGCGTGCGCAACCGGCGCAAGTACAGCGCGCCCGAGCAGCTGCTCGGTGGCCGCGACGCCGTCAACATCCAGACGGACGTGTTCCTGCTGGGGCTCACGCTGTACGAGCTCCTCACCGGGAAGATTCCCTTCAAGGACGCGAAGGACGCGGACACCGCCACGCTCACCGAGGCGCTCCCGCCGCTGCCGCTGACCATCCCGCGGAAGATCGACGCGGTGGTGCACAAGGCCACCGCCAAGCGCGCCAACGAGCGCTACCCCACCGCCCTCGCCATGCGCGAGGCCATCGTCGAGGCGATGGGCGGGGATCTGCCTCAGCAGGACGTCCTCACGACGTTCATGAACCGGCTCTTCCCGTCGTCCGACGAGGCTCGCTCGGCGCGCAACCGGGTCCTCGACTTCGGGATCGCCGAGGCGCTCAAGCAGGCGAAGGGCGCGAAGCCCGTGACGGGCAGCACCCCTACCGTGGCGCCCGCGGCTCCGGCACCCGCCGCGAAGGCGCCCGCCCCGGCTCCGAGCCCAGCGGTGGCCCGCCCCGCGGTGCCAGGTCCAGCGCTTCCCACGGCTCCGGCTCCGGCGCTGAGTCCGGCGGCCGTCAGCCCTGCGGCTCCGGCGCCCACTCCGAGTCCGGCGGCTGTCAGCCCGGCGGCCCCCGCGCCTGCTCCCAGCCCGGCCTCCGTCAGCCCCGCCGCTCCGACTCCGGCTCCGAGCCCGTCCTCCGTCAGCCCCGCGGCTTCAGCGGGACCGCCCGCGCCCGCCCCCCTGCCTCCGGCCGCCGCGGCTCCGGTGCCGGTGCCTCCCGCCGCTCCCGCGCCCGCGCGTCGCTCCCGCCTCCCGCTGGTGCTGGCCTCGCTGGTCCTGGTCTCCGCGGGTGCAGCCGTCGTGGTGTCGCGTGACAAGCTGCCGTCGAACCTCGCGGCCGTCGAGGAGCTGCTGGGCCTGACCACCACCCTCTCCATCTCGCCCCTGTCCCCCAACGATCCGCTGGCGCTCGCCGATGCGGGGGTGGGCACGGAGGACGCCGGAACCGCGGATGCCGGCGTGGATGGCGGAGTGGACGCAGGCGTCGAGCTCGAGCTGATCGTCGACCCGCGCGTGGACGCGCTGCTGCCCGACGGCGGAGTGCTCGGGCGCACGCCGCTGACGGTGCCCCTGCCTCCGGGCCGCTACCTGCTCTCCCTGAGCAACCCGGCGCTGGGCATCAACACCTCGCGCGTGGTGAACGTGAACCCCATGGGTCGCACCACCGCCCGCTTCTACCTGAACAAGGGCTACGTCAACGTGCGCGCGCCCGAGGGCGGCATCGTCCAGGTCGACGGCCGCAACGTGGGCACCGCTCCCATCGACGAGCTGGATCTCTACGAGGGCCAGCACCGCCTCGTCGTCACCGTGGACGGGGCGCGCTGGCAGAAGGTCTTCACGCTGGACCCCAGCCAGCGCGTCACCTTCACGGTCGACTTCGAGGACACCGAGGAGTAACGGCTCAGGCGCTCTTGCGGCGCCGGAACATCTCCTCGTACGAGCGGGCCACGCTCTGGGCGAGGATGAGCAGCTCGCCCACATCCGGCGTCGTGAGCTGCTCCGGGCCGTTGTCCAGGTACAGCAGGTGGACGACCTTGCCGCGCACCAGCAGCGGCAGGATCACCGCCGTCTTCGGGAAGGGCGGCTCGGGCCGCTTGTCCGCTCCGAGCAGGCGATAGAAGACGTTCATCGCCGTGTCCCGACGGACCGGGCCGATGTAGTGCGAGCGGGTGTCCCGCACCAGCCGGAACGTGTTCTGCTCCCGCAGCGCCACGCCGATGCGGCGGACCGCGGCGTCGCGGACACCCCGGCCCATTCCGTGCCAGCCCGTCACCAGGCTGCCCTGGACGGACAGCAGCAGGCACCGCCGCCACTTGCCCACCGCGTAGCGCAGCACCGTGGTCGCCACGTCCTCGCGGTCCAGGCTCTTGGCGAGCTGCGCCTGGGCCTCGGCGAAGGAGTACGGCTTGGGAGCCGGCTGGCGCGTCGAGGCGGCTCCGGGACGCCTGGTGGCGGCCTTTCCAGGCGCGGCGGCGGGCTTCGCGGCGGCCACCGGGGCGCTGACCGGCGCCTGCCTCGGAGCAGCCACGGGCGGCACGGAGGGCGCCACGGGCGGCACGACCGGAGCCACGGGGGGCAGCGCGGCCCACGGCTGGGCGGGTTGCGACGCGCCCTCGTCCGAGGGGACGGGGATGAAGCCCGAGGAGGGCCGGGCCGCGGGGGGTGGCTCCACGGGCACGGGAATGAACGGAATCGTGGGAATCGACCGGGGCGTCCCGGCGGAGGGCCGGGCCGGAGCCACGGGGGGCGCAGCCACGGGCGGCGCAGCCACGGGCGGCTCGGCCACGGGCGGCAGGGAGTAGTCGGGGACGGGAGGCGCGCTCGCGAAGGGCTGCTCCGGCTCCGGGACGCGGGGTGCGTCCGGCAGCGGCCACATCGGCAATGTCGGCCGCTCGACCGGCGGGGCAGCCGGCGCATCCGGCAGCGTCCACATCGGGATCGTCGGTCGCTCGACCGGCGGGGCGGCCGGAGCTGCCGGCAGTGTCCACATCGGGATCGTCGGCCGCTCGGGAGGCTGGGGAGCCTGGGGCAGCGGGACGTACACCTCCCCGGGCGGCTCCTCCTCCACCACCTCACCGGTGATGACCTCCTCCTCCTCGGCGGCGGCGGCGATCTCCTCGCCGGTGATGACCTCTTCCTCCTCCTCCAGCAGCTCGTTGATGAGCTCCGAGCGTGCGCCACCGGTGAGGGCCTGGGCGTAGACGGACTGGAACTCCTCCTCGCTGATGAGCTCCGAGCCCTTCGCCTGCTTCGTCAGGCGGCCCGTGGGATCGTGGCGCTCCGGGGCGGGCTTCGGCCGCTCGACGGCCTTCATGTCGATGGCGCGCAGCGGCCGGAACGCCTTGCAGTAGCGGCGCAGGAGCTGGTTCATCCGGAACTCGGGGATGATGACCGGCACCACCCGCTTGCCCGTCGCGAACGCCACCGCGTCCAGCGTCGGGTAGTCCCGCGGGTTGATGACCGCCACGCTCAACCGCGTCGCGTCCACCCGCATCGGCAGGTAGTCCTTGTCGTCCGCGTCGTTGAGGTCCACCAGCTGCAGCGCCTGGGGGTCCGGGGTCAGCTCGCCCGAGGCGTGGGCGCACCCGTGGAGCTGGCCGAGCATGCGGGCCAGGTCCTTCTCGGTAATCATCCCGAGCTCCAGGAGGTTCGTCCCCAGCCGCCCGCCCTGGACGACCTGCGTCTCCAGGGCCTCCTCGAGCGCCTGGGGCGAGATGAGCTTCTCCTGAATGAGCAGTTCCCCGAGGCGCATGTCGCCGCTTGATACCCAGCGGGATCGCCTTTCGCAAGGCGGCCCCCGCATTGATGCGCCGGGTCAGTCCTCCGGATGGTGGCTGAGCGCCACCCGGTTGCCCTCCGGGTCCCGGACATAGAAGGTCCACCGCGTCTCATTCTCCAGGGGTATCCCCGCCCGGGTGAACACCTCCACCGCCGCCGCCCGGGAGGCCTTGGGGATGCGGAAGGCCAGCAGCAGCAGCCCCGGGCGCTCGTGGCGGAAGGGGGCCTGCTCGGGCTCGCCCCCCGCCGCCTCGACGGCCAGGAAGCCCCCTCCGGGAACCCCTACCCAGATGCTCCTCAGGGAGCCATCCGGGCGGTGATGTCGGGTCAGCTCGGGAAAGCCAAGCAGGTCGCGGTAGAAAGCGGTCACCCGCTCCACGTCCCGCGCCTGGATGGCAACGTGGTGGAAGCCCTGAACGTCCATGACGTGAATGCTATGGTGGCTCGCCCCCATGGCGCGACTGCTCATCGTCGAAGACAACCTGGAACTCGCCTCGCTGATGGTCGCGGCGGCGCATAGCCGTGGCCATACCGCCCAGGCCGCACACTCGGGCGAGGAGGCGCTGGCACTGCTGCGCCCCAGGGCCTTCGACGCGGCCGTGGTGGACCTGCTCCTGCCCGACATGCGAGGCACCGAGCTGCTCACCGCCCTGGTACCCCACGGCATACCGGCCATCGCCATCAGCGGGGTGTACAAGGGGGACAAGCTCGCCCGGGAGGCGACCACCGTCTACGGGGCCCGGGACTTCTTCGGCAAGCCCTTCGAACTGGACGCCCTCCTGGACGCGCTCGAGCAGAAGTGCGGGCTGCCCCGCCTCACGCCCCCTCCCCCGCCGCCTCCCGAGGCCCAGGAGGACGAGGAGGCCATGCTCGAGCTGCTGGAGCTGCTCCCCTCGGACGAGGTGCCCGAAGAGGAGGCGAAGGAGGAGAAGAAGGAGCAGAAGAAGCCGCTACCGGAAGACGAGGAGGTGACGACCCCCGTCGCCACGGCGCTCTCGGCGGCGGACCTGGCCGAGCTCGCCTCCGAGCCCGTCGTGGCCTCCTCCGAGTCGCTCATGGGGCTGGCCGATCTGGCCGAGGCGGCCGCCACGCCCCCGCCCGAGGGCGAGAGTCAGGCCCCCCAGGGGCCGGCCGAGCCCGAGATCTTCCTGCCCTTCGGCGAGCGGGAGAAGGTGTGGACGAAGGAGGCCTCGCAGGAGCCCCCTGCCCCGCCCCGCGAGCGGCGCCGCGCCCTGCCGGAGTGGACGCTGGAGGGGGAGATCAAGGAGGCCACCATCCCCCGGCTCCTCAACGCGTACTACGAGGCGCGCCACCACGGGGAGCTCAAGCTCAAGCAGGGCCAGATCCTCAAGGTGGTCTACTTCGAGGCTGGCCAGCCGGTGTACGCCGCGTCCAACCTGTCCAACGAGCGCTTCGCCCGCTTCTGCGCCCGCAAGGGGCTGCTGACGGAGAGCGATCTGCAGGCGGTGGCGGCGCTCACGAAGGAGGAAGGCGCCCGCACCGGTGACGCGATGATCCGCCTGGGCCTGCTCACCCCGGAGAAGCGCCGCGCGCTCGTCGAGGAGCAGGTGAAGGAGATCATCTGGTCCACCTTCTCCTGGACGTCCGGAGGCTACGGCTTCAGCCCCATGCGGCTGCAGCGCGCGGGGCTGGTGAAGCTGGCCATCTTCCCCGGCGATCTCATCCTGGAGGGCGTGCTCAAGCTGGAGACGCTGGTGGCGCTGCGCCAGAAGATGCCGCGCACGCGCCGGCTGTCCCCCACGGCCGCTCCGCCCTACGGCCTGCACGAGCTGAAGCTGGCGGGCCCCCAGGCGCTGCTGCTGGCGTACGCGGATGGCTCGAAGACGGTGGACGATCTGCTCACGCTCACGGACCTCTCGGAGCGCGAGACGCTCGCCACGCTGCGGGGCCTGGAGCTGATGGGCATCCTCCAGGAGCGGCGCGAGGAGTCCAACAACAAGCGCCGCATCACCTTCGGGCTCTGAGCCAGGCTCGGAGCCTGAGGCTCAGCGCGCGCGCCGACGACGCAGCACGGCGGACAGCCCCGCCAGCGCGAGCGCCGCGAACCCCGAGCCGCCGCCCTGGCATCCACACCCCTCGGACACGGGCACCTGCAGCGGCTGCGAGACGGGGACGCCTCGCACGAAGGACTGGCCCTCGAACTTCGCCGAGCCGAGCAGCCGCGGGCGCACCAGGTACGTGAGCCGGCCCGCGGCGTTGCCCTCCAGCACGAGCCTCTTCGCCGTGAGCCACTCCCCCTCCACCGAGGCCTCCACGGGGGCGTCGTTGAAGCGCGCGCTGCCGGGGATGTAGTCCGCCCCCTGGAGGTGCTCCATGTGGTCCACCTCGCGCACCCCGCACGCCGTCAGGTTGAGCAGCTCGACGGACACGCCGATGAGATCGGTGTCGGTGCCCACGGCGTTCTCGATGCTGCGCTCCACCGAGACGAAGGGCTCCGCGGTGATGGCGACGCCATGGTCCACCGATGTCTGAAGCTGGCCGGTGCTCGCGGTGACGCGCATCACCACTTCCTGGCCGATGAGCTCCCCGAACTCCGCGTCCTTCGTGGTGATGTCGATGCTCGGGCCGGTGAAGGAGCGCTGGAGCAGCTCGGGCCCGTCCACCTGCGTCCAGGAGAGGGCCACGTCCTGGCACGGCGCCGGGGGCAGCCGCTGCACCAGGGTGCCGCTGGCCGCCTGGCCACAGGTGGCCACCACGCGAGGAGCCTCGAGCGGCGCCAGCCTCACATCGACGGGCGGAACGATCACCTCGCCCTGGACGACCGCCACTGGCGCGGACTGGAGCGGCGAGCCGCTGATCAGCTCGGCCGCCAGGCTGTAGCGCTGTCCTCCGCACACGGGGACGATCGGCAGCTGCCAGGGCGCCTGCGGGGGGAAGTTGCCCTGGATGACGGTGCCATCCTCGTGCGTCAGGGTGATGCGCACCATCACGCCACCGCGCTCCTCGATGCAGTTGACGTTGCCCACCGTGGTCACCCCGGAGACGAACTCCGGAGTGACGAGGTCGGTGGAGACCTGCAGCGTCGCGTTCTCGAGCGGAGTCCAGGCCGGATCCACGTTCACGTCGACCACGGAGGACTCTCCTGGGATGCCGGAGCCATCGCGCGTGAAGTGCCGCACGGCGAGCTTCAGCTGGGCGGCGGCGCACGCCTGGGTCTCGACGCGGAGCTCGGGGGTGACGGCCCTGGTGCCCGTGACGACCGTGCCCTGCTGGGTCTTCAGCTGGACGCCGGGGGGAAGCGACGCTCCGTCCGCGATGTCCCACACCGTGTCGACGCCCGGGAAGCCCACCACCGCGGGCTGGTCGCATGGATGAACGGGAGTGTCCGGCGTCAGCACCGCGCTGCCCTGCGTGGCGTCACCCGCCTTGAGGTTCACCACCCTGGGCGTCAGGAAGGGGGCCAGGGGCTTGCCCCAGGGCCGCACCTGGACGGTGAAGTCCCTGGGCATCGACTCGAGGTTGCCCTGATCGACCGCCTCGACGCGGTAGACGTAGCTGGCGCCATCGCGCTCGCAGAGGTAGTCCGGCGTACGGAAGACGGCGGTGCTCCCCCCGTTGTGCTGGAGCTCCGGAGCGCCCGTGGTCAGCGCTCTCCACTGGAAGCGGGTGGGCGTGCAGGACGGCGCCACCGGGTAGGTCGCCAGGAGGGTCTCGGCTGGCCCCCCGGCCTGCGCGACGGTGTTGGCGGGGCTGACCACCGGCGCCTCCATCCGGCGGGTGTGCTTCACCAGGAACGGCACGGAGACGATCTGATCATGACCCTGGAAGCCATCGGAGGCCGCGACGGTGACGGGAGCCTCGATGTCCTCGCAGACGGCGTTGGCCGTCAGCCGCAGGTCCACGCCGCCAGGCACCTCGGTCTGGGTGAGGCTCAGCGCGGGCGTGGGGCTGCCGGAGACCACCACCCGGACCGCGTCCCCGTCCGGATCCGACGCGCGGATGGTGAACAGGCGGTTCATCGTGCCTTCGGGCAGCGTCGTCCCGGTGTCCAGGGTGAGCTCGGGCGGAGAGACGTTGGAGTAGATGAGGAGGTTGTCCGGGGAGTCCTTGTTCTGGGCGATGACGCAGAACCTCGCGCCCTGGCAGCTCACGTAGCGCGGGATGTTCACCGAGGTGGGGAACGTCGGGTTGATCCGCCACTGGAGCCCGATCTCCTGGGGCTGCCCGGCCGGCACGGCGCTCAGCAGCGAGGCCACTCCGCCGTGCTGGACCGTCACCATCCCGAAGCCGTCCCCGTAGATGCTGCCCGCGCCCGTGTTCACGTCCACGCCCGTGACGTTGCCTGGGGGTGTCGGCAGCGGCAGGCTCACGAACGAAGGCTGGGTGCCGTTCACCAGCGGCCCCCGATGGAGCCCGCCGGCTCGGGAGAACAGGGCGATGGGAGTGGTCCCCTCGCCCGGGAAGAGATCGATCGCCTGCACCGCGTTGGGAGGAGTCGGGCTGTCCGGAAGGGCGTAGGTCGACTTCTTGGCTCCGTCGACGAACCAGTGGAAGTCCAGCTGTGACATCCAATCGATCACGACGAGGGCGTGCTCGGAGCCACCCTGGCGCAGCACGCCCAGGGCCATGGGTGTGCCCTCGAGAGAGACCCCGCTCTCGCTCCATGGCCTGTTCTGGAAGCCGTTGCTCCCCGCGGAGAAGTAGACCTTCGGCTCGCCCGGTGCGTTGCCGACGCGCCCCAAGGCGTAGGCGGCTCCGGAGCCCGTGATCTGGACACGATTCACACCGCTGGGCACACCATCGACGATGGGAAGGTGGTTGGCGCCGCACCCCTGGCTTCTGACGCTGTTGGAGCTCCAGTAGGAGATGAAGCAGTTCGCGCTCGAGAGGAAGGTCCCCGCGGAGGTGGCGCTGACGGGCGGCGGGTATTGGTCCACGATCTGGTCTGCCTGGAACAGAAAAGCGCCCGCGTTCGTGGATACGGAGTACACCTCCGGCCCCCAGACCCGCACGTCATTGGGAACGCCGGTCACTCCCCTCACGCGCCATTCCGCGTGCGCCGCCGACATCGTGGCCAGCAGCAGGCCGGCCATGACGGCCAGCCGCAGCCCTGGGGCCCGGCTAATAGGCCATCTCCGCGCGTAGGTAGAGCCGGTTCGACTCATCCGTCGTCTCTCCAGACAGCCCCAGGCCGCTGAAACCCAAGAGCGTATAGCCTGCGGCGAACCTCATCCCTTCGTCCACCCGATACCCCACCTCGCCCCGCAGCGAGCTGAGGGACTCTCCCTCGCGGGCCGACGTCCGGCGTGCGACCTCCACCGCTGTTTCCAGACCCCCGACCACCCTCACCGAGGGCCGCAGCGAGCCCGTCCACACCCAGGTTCCCCCGCTGCCCAGGCCCGAGCGTCCCATGTGCACCCCGGCCGCCACCGCGAGCCGATCTCCCAGGCGGACCGCGGGCAGCAGCGAGAGGACCTGACGGCCCCGATCGCCAAACGCCCGCCGCTCCCCCGGCAGCAGCTCGCGCGTCACACTGTAGCGCGCCACGAGGAGGAACGGGTCCGGCCGCCAGGCGACACTCGTCGAGCCCTCGAGCAACCGCTCCTCCAGCTGCTCGGCGTTCACGGTGTGCGCGAAGTTCACGCGCCCGGAGATGCTCAGGTCCTTTCGCAGCACGGCCTCGGTGGCCAGCGTCACCACCGCCTGCCGCCGGTCCACGGGCGTCGGGTCGCCGCGCAGCGGCACCCCGCTCTCGCGCCGCACCTCCGCCCGGGCGCTCACCCGCAGGCGCTCCAGCACGAGCTGACCGAACACTCCGCCGCTGTCGCGCTTCAGCGAGGACAGCAGCTCCAGCGGGTTGCGCACACCGCGCTCATAGCGCCCGCCCACCTCCACCCCATCGAAGGGGGCCCACCGGAAGCCCACCGCGCGCCCCAGGCGCACCGCGTTCGCGTCGTGCACGACGGCTTCCTCGGTGAAGACGGTCGTCACGCCGTCCACGGCGATGCGAGCGCCCATCATCGCGCGGCCCGCGCCGAAGTCCGGCCCGTCCACGTCCACCGAGTAGCCGCCGTAGTACGTCTCCGGCCCGCGGCGCATGGCCACGTTCGCCCAGACGCGGGGGCCCAGCTCAGGGCCCCAGCCGCCCCGGAGGCCCACGGTGGAGTCCTTGCTCAGTCGCACGTCCGCGCCCACCGAGCTGAACGAGTCGTTCACCCGACCCGGACCATCACCGCGCTGCACGAGCGCCTGACGGTGCCCCGCCAGGAAGGTCCATCGGTCGAGGGTCCAGCTGCCCTGGAGCTCCGCCGAAGTCCTCCCGCCGCCGAGCGCGGGCCCCTCCCCCGCCACCACGGGGGCGCGCAGCCAGACATCCCTCAGCGACAGGCGAGCGCGCCAGTCCGTGTCCCCATACGAGGCCCCCAGCCCCAGCGTGCGCGCGGCGATGGAGTCCGGAGCGAACGGATCGCGAGGATCCGCCGAGCGGCGATCATCCACCACCAGGGAGAGCCCGACGCTTCCCACCTCCTGCGAGGCGCTCAGGGAGAGCTGCCGGAAGAATGCGGCCTCCGTGTGCGCGCTGTCGGAGAAGCCCTGCTCCCGCCAGCGGAAGGCCGCGTCCACCGAGCCATGCCTGAAGGGCTCGCCATGGAAGCGCACGCCCAGCGCGTTGCCCTCGGAGCCAGAGCCCACGGTGGGCCGCAGGAACGAGAGCCCGCCGTCATCGGAGAGGCCGAAGCGCTGCGTGCCAATGGCCACCCCGGTGCTGCGCGCCACCTCGGCCTCCCAGGAGAACCTGTGCAGCTTGCCTTGCGCCCGTCCGGTGATGAGCTGGTAGGGGAGCAGCTCTCCCCGGCCCTCGCGCACCCCGGAGAGCACCAGCCGCGTGTGTGACCACTCCGCCCAGGCCTCGCCCCCCACCGCGTCCTGCTCGCCCGCGAGCTCGACCACGGCGTAGTCGGCGATCAGGACGGGCTCCGGCGCTCCGGTCAGCGCGTCTCCGTGGAGATCGGGCTCCGGCTTCGCCGGCAGCTCGTGGGCATGGAAGGTCCCAGCCACGAAGGACAGGGGCCGGGCCAGGAGGATGCGTCCCGCGAGGTAGTCGATCTCGTAGTCCTGCCCTCGCACCAGGCGCTGCGTGCCCATCGGCAGCCCCGTGAGCGCGTCTCGCACCTCGATGCGCAACGACTCGGAGCCCTCCGCGATGGAGGAGGCGCCCAGGAAGTAGAGCATGCCTCCGGTGGCGCGCAGCTCCTCGTGAGCGGACCTCGTGGACACGCCTCGAACCGGATCGGTGAGGCCACCGGCGAACGCGTTCACGCCCACGCGGACGGGAGTGGACTGCGCATCGGTGCCGGAAGGGAGGGCGTCGTTGAGCCACCACTGTCCGAAGTGGGTTCTCTGACGCTGCGTGTACACCTCCGCGAAGGGGCCGAAGAGCGGCCGGAAGTAGCGGCCGATCTCCCCCTCTCCCAGGCGGGCCCGGTACGTCCCCAGGCCCACGCGCCCGTACTGCTCGTGCTGGGCCTCCAGACGCAGGCGTCCCTGCGCCGGGTTGGGTGTCAGGGTGATGGAGTCGTCCCCCCACTCGTCGATGGCGCGCTCCGGATCCAGGTTCCGCTCGAAGCGCTCGGGCAGGCGGGGACGGAACCAGGACAGCGCGTTCTCATGTCGCAAGGTCCGCAGATCCGTGTCGCGCAGATCCACCTCGCCGACGAGTCGGAACCGCCCCAGCTTCGTCTCGCCGTGGGCCGCGCCCCGCCCGCGGAGCTGGAAGGCTCCCTCTTCGAGAGAGAGCACGCCCTCCAGATCCAGCAACCCCACCATGAGGGGCCGATCCTCGGCGAGGATCTCCAGATCGTGCTGCACTCCGCTGGACTCGGGCGTGGGCTTCAGCCGCACGGACACCCGGTTGAGCCCCGACTCGAGCCTGATGGGCACATCGATCATGCCCTGGGGACCCACCTTCACCACCCGGTCGCTCAGCTCCACCTCCGTCTGCTCCGGAGCCTCCACCCGCAGCATGGACGGGCCGCTGGGAACCGACTGCCCGCGCTCGCTCGGCAAGCGCACCACGCCCACGAGCTCGGGCTCGCGAGGAGCAATCAGCCAGCTCCCCTGCCGCTGCATCGCGTCGATCCGCTGGAGGAGGAAGCGCGCCACCCCGTTGGAGGACGTCACGATGACGGGGATGAGGTGCGTTCCGCGCCACAGCCTCACGGTGGCCCGATAGCTCCCCTCGGCAGTCACCTGGGTCTCGACGTCCTTCACCTGGACAGAATCTCCCGGCCTGGCCTGTCCCGTGACGGTGAAGGCGACCCACTCGCCGCGCAGCTCCGCCTGGGGAGGGACCTGCGCGGGCGCGAGCGCCGCTTCCGGCCTGGGCCCCACGGGGATGCGGACCGCGAAGTCCTGGAGCACGACGGCGCCCCAGGGCACCTCCACGGTGACGGCCTCAGGGCTCACCTGGCCACGAGACGGCAGCGTGCGGGTATCCACGCGCAGGCGGTGGCGGCCCGGGCGCAGGTGCAGTCCCCCCGTGGCGTCCGGCGTCCGCGAGTCCATGCCCGTGAGGTGGTAGCGCCCCTGCGCATCCGTGCGCACCTCGATCCCCGTGGCGAAGACGATCCTCACGTTCTGGATGCCCGGCTCCTGGGGTCCGCAGCGCCCGTCCCCGTCCTGGTCCTCGCACACCCGGCCGACGAGGGTCGCCGCCAGGCTGGGCGCGTCCTCCAAGGCCTGCTGGGCCCGGACCGCTCCCGGAAGGAGCACGACCGCGAGGATGCAAGCCACCCGACTCAAGGCCGCACCTCGGCGACCGCCGTCACCCCGGTCCGCACGTCCGTCACGGACACGCTCGAGCTCCCGGGCCCCGCGCCCGCGAGCGTGAAGCGGGTGCGCCCATCACGCGTCTCCACCGCCTCCTGGCGCCCCGAGGAGAGGGCCACGTGGACCGGGCGCTCCGGAATCACCTTCCCCTGGAGATCCTCGACCCAGTACGTCACCCGAGCGCCCTCCACCTGGAGCCGGACGTTCACGGGTACGAAGGGAAGGATCTGGAGCTCCTCGCTCACCGGAGCCGGCACCAGCGGCGGATCCAGCGGGTAGAGCAGGCTCGGACCCAGCACGTGGACGACCTTGCTCAGCCCGGGCCAGTTGCCGTGAATCACCTCGAGCCTCGGCAGGCCGCTGAAGCCGCTCAGGGCGACCGTTCCATCCGCGCCCGTGACTTCGGCCTTGCCGTTGATCTTCAGGGGCTGCCTGGCAACGGGCAGGCCCGCCAGATCCGACACGCCCACATAGGGCTGCTGCTCCCTCAGCCAGAGGGAGATCCGCGCGGGCTCGGTCCCCAACGGACCGAACGCGGAGGCGGTCACCCGCACCTGCTCGTGGAACGGCTCCCTGGCCGAGGGACCGTTCTTGTAGGGGTCCTTGTCGGCGGGCAGCGTCCAGGTGGTGCGGAAGACGCCCGGGCGCTCCTCGCGCGGCGGAGAGTCCCCCGTCACGGAGACCTGGGCACCGGGCCTCGGCTTGCCGAAGGCATCCTCCGCCGTCACGGTCACTCCCACCGTGGCGCCCGAGTGGATCTGCGGCTCATCCAGTGCCACGGAGACCTTCGCCACGGGCCCCTGGACGAGCTGCAGCGACAGCTCCTCCCGCGAGCTCGCGCCGCCCTGGGGCCAGGTCGCCAGGATCGGATCGGGCTCGGAGGGCAGCACCTGGGGCGCCGTGTAGATCCACTCGAGCAGCCCGCCCTCCGCGCGCACGGGGCCCGTCAGCGCGCCGTAGCGAGCCTTCGCCGTCACGCGCGCGTCCGGCTTGGGCCGCCCCAGCGGATCGCTCGCCGCGCACAGCAGCCGCGCCCGGGAGCCCCCACCGGCCGGGAGCCGGGTCGGGTTGAGCACGCACGCCAGGCCGTCCGTGGGCGGAAGCCCCAGGTTGATGGGCTTGCGCTCGACGTTGCCCGCCTGGTCCACCACCCTCGTCTGTCCGAAGGGGAAGCCAGGAGCCACGACGACCGGCAGGCGGAAGCTGCCGTCACGGCCCGACTGCACGGGGCCGTACGTCTGCCCGGCGATGGTGATGGAGATCTGCGAGTCCGGCTCCGTCTCGCCCGGCAGCTCCACCGCCGCCGCCAGCGGAACGAGCATCTTCCCGTACGCGCCGTAGATGGACTGGGGATGCGGCCACGCGGAGAGCGCCACGAGGATGGCCACCTCCGGGTAGCTCGTGGTGGGCAGCACGTAGCGAGCGCGGTACGTCCCCGGCCCGGTGCGCGCCAGGTCCGCCACGCGGCCGACGTTGGTGCGCACCACGGGCGGCGCCCCCGAGTCATCCGGCGTCCCATCCGGCCGCAGCAGCCGCACGGTGAGTGCGGCCTCCTTGTCCCGCCCCTTCACGGGCTCGGGAGGCTCCAGCGCCAGCGTCACCCGGGCGGCCGGCGGCCCCACGGCATAGCGGGCCTCGGCCTGCAGCTCGCCGGACCGGGCCCTCAGCACCACCGTCCGGGCACCGGGCTGGGGGACGATGACGAAGGTGCTCAGCGGAGGCTGGGGCGCGCCCGCACGCACCTCCGCGCCCTCGGCGGAAAGCGTGGGAGCCTCGAGCGCCACGGGTGCACCCGAAGCACCGCGGCGCACGAGCGCAACGGAAAAGCTCTCCGGCGGCACGGCTTCGGAAGGCCCTAGGACCTCGAGCGTATCCGCCAGCGCTGCCAGGGGGAGCAGCAGAAGCAGGATGGGAGCGAGCCGGTTCAGATCGTCTCTGACTCTACAAGGCTCTCCAGCTTCCCCGAAACCTTATCGCAGCCAACCTACTCCGGACCTTGAGCGGGTGTTCCCTGACCCCCTGAGTTCTCCCAGGGTGGCGTGATCTTCAGCTTCGGGGGCTTGGTGTCGACGTGGAACTTCTGGCTCGCCTCCTCGGCGTTGCCGCCGACCGAGGAGACCTTGAGCTTCACCTCGTTCTCCCCTTCTTTCAGGGAGACGGTGCGGGTGAAGGTGCCGTCCTTCTTGGGAGAGAAGGCCTGGCCGGCGATCTCCAGGCGGCTGCCGGGCTCGGCCTCGCCCTGGACGGTGATCTCGCGCTTGTTCTGGCGCCCGGCCGGCCACTGCACCTTGCGCAGCAGGCTGGTGGGGATCTGCGTCGGCTCGGAGGGGCCGGCGGTGCCCGGGCGCACCACGGACTGCTGCCCGGCGCGGACGATGACCACCTTGCCATTGCCGAGGAACGACACCTCGCCCTGGCGGGTGCCGACGGCCACGGTGCCCGCGCCGTCGTTGGTCATGGTGAAGGTACCCTCGGTGGAGCGCGCCACCGCGTCACTGCCGGCGGCCTTCACCTCGATCATGTGCAGCTTGCCCGGGCGGACCGTGGTCGTCGCCATACCGCTCTCGAGCAGGATGCGGGACACCTCGGACGACAGCTCCTGCACCGACACCTCGGTGCCGGGGTCCATGTTGATCACCACGGACTCGCCGCCGATGAGCACGGCGTACGAACCGTCCTTCGTGCGCACCGCATCCGACGGGTGGAGGGACTCGCCGGGCTTCGCCGACTCCCAGTTGCCGCCCTCGCGCCGCACCTCGACGGTGCCGGACACCTCGCTGATCTCCATCTTCACCGGCTTGTCCGGGAGCTTCTCCTCGACGGGAGGCGCGACCACCACCGGCGGAGGCGGAGCGGGAGGCGGCGGCGGCGGTGGGCGCAGGAACAGCCAGTACCCCAGCGGCAGAGCCGCCAGGATCAGGACCAGCCCGATGATGAAGGGCGCCTGGCGCCGAGAGGGTGACGTTCCAGACATCGGTTCCATCAAGGCTACCGCACAACCGACCGCCGGCTCACGCCTTCACCATCAAGACGGTGAAGCACGATCCCTTGCCTACCTCGCTCTTCAGCTCGATCGTCCCGCCCGCCTCGCTGACGATGCGGTAGGCCACCGAGAGCCCGAGCCCCACATTGGACCACACGTCCTTGGTGGTGAAGAAGGGCTCGAAGACGCGGTGGCGGTGCTCGGGGAGGATGCCCTTGCCGGTGTCCTCGACTTCGAGGAAGCCGCGGCCCTCGCGCTCACCCGTCCGGAGGGTGAGCACCTTGGTGGACGTCTTGAGCATGGCGGTGCGCGCGTTGGACACCAGGGCCAGCAGCACCTGCGAGGCGTGGCCGGGGTCGGTCATCACTCGCACCGGGGGTGAGGACAGCTCCAGCTTGAGGGTGATGCCCTCGGTCTTCATCTGGTGCTCGGTGAGGCTGAGCGCCTCGCGGACGACGGCGTTGAGGTCCACCGAGCGCAGATCCGCGCGGGCGCGCTGCTGGGAGAAGCGCAGCAGGTTCTGGGTGATCTCCTTGCAGCGCTTGGCGCTCTGCTCGATCTTCCGCAGCGTCTCGAGGTCCTCGTCCGTCTCGCCGCGGCTCATGAGCATGAGCTGGACGTAGCCGAGGATGCCGGCCAGGGGGTTGTTGAGCTCGTGGGCCACGCCGGCGCCGAGCTGCCCCACGGCGGCCAGCTTCTGCGCCTCGAGCAGCTGGGCCTGGGCGGCCTTCAGCTCCGCCATGGCCTCGTCCACCTTGGCGCGCAGATCGTCGTTCCAGCGCATGAGCCGGGAGCGGGCCTGCTCCAGCTCGGCGCCCATCTGGTTGAAGGTGGAGGCCAGGGCGCTGATCTCGTCATACCCGTCCAGCGTCACGCGCCGGTCGAGCTCGCCGCGCCGGAACGCCTCCACGGCGGAGGCCACGAGCGACAGCCGCGAGGTGATGCGGCGGGTGAAGAGCGCGCCCAGGGCCAGCAGCACCGCGAGGGACGCGCCGATGGACACCAGCACCGTGTGCCGCATGACGCTCACGGGCGCCAGCGCCGTCGCCTCATCCACCGCCACCACCACGTCGAAGTCCAGCTTCTGCGGGAGCCTGGCGGCGCTCACCCGGAGCGGCGGGTCGCCCACGCGGAAGCTGCGCACCGCCTCGCTGGCCTCGGCGGCCACCTGTGCCTGGAGGGCAGCCTCCAGCATCCCGAGCCGCCGCTGCGGATCGGAGCTGGCCAGGATGCGCCCGCCGCGGTCGACCAGATCGATGCGCTCGCGGGTGTCCTGGGCCTTGCGGGCCAGCAGCTCCTCCAGATCCTTGAAGACGATCTCGGCCAGCACGAAGGAGGCGCCCTCGCCCGAGCCCAGCTTGATGGCCACGGCGACCGCGGCCCTGCCGCTGCGGGAGTGGGTGTAGACCTGCCCCAGCGCCGCCTCGCCCTTCTCGCCGCGCCGCAGCGGCTGGACGGGCACGGCCCGGGCGAGGATCTCCGCGGAGGCGGGATCGAAGCTGGGGTGTCCCGCCTCCTCTCGAGGATAGAAGACGGGCTCGCCCATGGGGCGGCCGGAGGCATCCAGCTGCATCACCGCGCTCACGGCGGTGGACTGGCGGAAGACGAGCGCCAGCGCGCCGCGAGCCTCGCTCTCGTCCAGGTTCTCCCAGGGGATGGACTCGGCCGTCAGGGCCATGGCGTCCACCGTCTTCATGAGCGTGCTGGCCACGCTCTCGGCCATGGCGGAGGCCAGGGTGCGCTGCTCGGCGTCGATGCGCTCGGCCAGCTCGGCCTCGGCGCTCGACAGGAGCAGGAAGCCGACGATGGCCAGCGGCAGCACGGTGGCCGCCAGCATGAAGAGGATGAGCTGCTGGTAGAGCCTCATCCGGTGATGGTCCGGCTCTCCCGCTCGCGATCACTGCGCAGGTAGACGGACCCCTGGATGGCCTTTGCCCGCTTCTTCATGTCCGCCGCGCGCCGTGCCAGCTCGGCATGGTCGTGCGTCACCCCGTCGCTCATCACCGCGACGATGGACACGCTCATGATGGGGAACTTCCGCTTCTCGCCGAACCGGTCCTCCGCTTCGATGTGGCCCCGCTCGCGATCCTGCCTGTCGTAGTAGAGCGGGATGATGCGATCGAACGCCTCGATGGCCCGCTGACAGATGCGGTCCACGGACTCGGGCGCGGTGATGAAGACGAAGTCGTCCCCGGCCACGTGCCCCAGGAAGTCCCCGGCCGTGCCCTCCTGCGCGAAGATCTCCCGGAGCAGATCTCCCGTCTGGCGCACGACGCCGTCGGCCTTCGCGAAGCCGTAGTAGTCGTTGTAGGCCTTGAGGTTGTCCAGGTCCAGGTAGCAGAAGGCGAAGGGCCGGCGCGCCATGAGCCGGCGCTGCACCTCGCGCTCGATGGCGTTGGAGCCCGGCAGCTGCGTGGTGGGCGAGGCGCTGAGCTCCTGCTCCTTGCGGCGCAGCACGCTCTCCACCCGGGCGCCCAGCTCCAGCGCGTCGAAGGGCTTGGTGATGTAGTCGTCCCCGCCCAGCTTGAGCGCGCGGATCTTCGAGGCCGTCTCGGCGCGGGCCGACAGGAAGATGACGGAGATGTGGCCGCTGGCGCGCTCGGCCTTGATCTCCTCGATGAAGACGAAGCCGTCGCCGTCGGGCAGGCCCACGTCCAGGAGGATGACGTCCGGCCGGCGCTCGCGCAGGGAGCGGCGGGCCTCGTCCAGCGAGCCCACCACGGCGACCTCGAAGCCGAGGCTGGCGAGCACCTCGCTGCAGATGCCGCCAATCTTCGGATCGTCGTCCACCACCAGCACGCGCCCGTGTTGCTGGCCGGTGCGGCCGCGCACCAGCGAGTCCACGGTGGCCAAAAGCTTGTCCACCATGAGCGGGCGCAGCAGGAAGGCGTCCGCGCCCGAGCGGAACGCGCGCTGGCGCTCGTCGAAGGAGGAGTTGAGCAGCAGCGGCGTGCGGCGGGTGTCCGGATCGTGCCGGAGGATCTCCGCCAGGCGCAGGCCGTCCACGTCCGGCAGGCGCACCGCGACGAGGATGGCGTCCGGGTGGTGGCGTCGGGCCGCGCTGATGCCCTCCTCCGCCGAGCCGGCGATGCGCACGTCATAGCCTCGGCCCAGCAGCAGGCCCTTGATGACGTAGGCCAGCTCCAGCTCGCCGTCGATGACGAGCACCCGGCCGCGCGTCTCGGGCTTGCGGGCCATGGCGGCGGCGGCGGAGAGCTCGGCGGCCTCGGGCTTGAGCAGCTCCTGGGGCGGCTCGGTGGGCAGCACGGTGACGAAGCGCACGCCCTGGGAGCTCGGCTCGCACCAGATGCGGCCGCCGTGGGCCTCGATGATGTGGCGGCAGATGGCCAGCCCCAGGCCGGTGCCGCGCACGGTGCGGTTGGACGGGGTGCGCGCCTGCTCGAACCGGTCGAAGATGCGCTCCAGGTTCTCCTCGGCGATGGGCTCGCCGCTGTTCCAGCACGTGAGCGCCACGAAGCCCGGCAGCGCGGAGGTGGCGCGCAGCTCCAGCGTCACCTCGCCGCCCTCGGGGGTGAACTTCACGGCGTTGGTGAGCAGGTTGTTGAGCACCTGGCTGACGCGGTTGGGGTCGGCCAGCACGCGCAAGCCGTGCTGCGGCAGCGCGGTGGACACCCTCACCTTGCGCTCCTGGAAGGCTGGCCCGTACTTCTCCACGGTGCGGCGCACCAGCTCGTCCAGGTACGTCAGCTCGAAGTTCATCCGCAGCCGGCCCTTGGCGAACTTCGCCAGGTCCAGCAGATCGTCCACGAGCGAGTTGAGCTTCTCGGTGGAGTCCCTGGCCATGGCCAGGTAGCGCTGCTGCTTCTCGTTGATGGGCCCGGCCAGGACGTTGAGCACCAGATCCAGGGCGCCGGAGATGGAGGTGAGCGGGGTGCGCAGCTCGTGGCTCACCATGGAGACGAACTCGTCCTTGCGCTCCTCGAGCACCTTCTGCTCGGTGACGTCGCGCAGCACCACGCACACGCCGCGCACGGTGCCGCGCGCGTCGTTGACGGGCGTGACGGTGCACTGGATGTGGCGCTCGAACAGCTCCACCTCCTCCTTGAGCACCTGCGAGCCGCTGTACTCCCAGCCGCGGATGAGCTCGGAGGGCTCGAAGCCCAGGCGCTCCTCCAGCATCCGCCCGGTGAGGCTGGCCACCTCCTCGCCCAGCCGCAGCAGGCGCCGGGCCGCGGGGTTGATGACGACGATGGCGTCCTGCTCGTCGGTGAGCAGCACGCCGTCCGCCATGGACTCGACCATGCGCTCGATGCGGCGGCGGGCCTCTTCCTCCACCGCGCGCAGGGACTGGATGGCGTCCGCCGTCTGGTTGGCCAGCGTGTCCAGCAGCACGCCGTCGTCCTCGCTGAACGCCTGGGCGCTCTGGGAGAACAGGGACAGCATGCCCACGGGCTTGCCGCCGGCCACCAGGGACACGGTGAGCTGGCTGGGGTAGACGGCCGGCGCGCTGGCGTCCTGGGTGATGGTGCCGGTGACGCGCGTGGTGAGCCGGTCCTCGGGCAGCAGCTGGCCGGAGCTGCGGCGGTAGGCGCCGAGCATGGACTCCTTGACGCCCAGCAGGGCCTTCTCGCCCACCGTGCCCATGCACCGCAGGCGCAGGATGGCGCTGCGCGCGTCATCCGGGGCGATCAGGGCGGCGCCGCAGTCGTACGGCAGCACGCGCGCCACCGCGCTGAGCACGCGGTCGATGATGGCCTCGTAGCTGGGCGGATCCGAGGCGCTGGCGCGGCTCACCTCGTAGAGGACGAAGAGGGCCTCCACGCGCTGGTTGAGCTGGCGCAGCAGCCGCTCCTTGTCGCGCCGCAGCTGCGTGTACTCCACCGCGTTCTTCACGGTGATGAGCAGATCGTTCACATCCCAGGGCTTGGTGATGTAGCGGTACACCTGCCCCTGGTTGATGGCGGCGATGATGTCTTCGGGGTCCGTGTAGCCGGTCAGCAGCAGGGCGGTGATGTCGATGCCCTCGGCGCGCGCGGCGGTGACGAGCTCGATGCCCGTCATCTCCGGCATCCGCTGGTCCGTGATGAGGACGTCCACCGTCTGGGTCCTCAGGATGGACAGCGCCTCCTGACCTGAGGTGGCGGTGAGGACGCGGTACTGCCGCTGGAACATCCGGACGAGGATGTCCAGAACGTCCGCTTCGTCATCGACGAGAAGCAGGGTGTGTCGGAGTTCGGACAAGACGGTGGAAATTGTACGCTCAGATCACCCCGGAACCTCAAGTTATCTCACGGTTCCTTGGATAACGGGAGGAGACCCGGACGGTCGGATCGCCTGCCTGCCCGAAAGCGTTGACTCTACACGCCTGTTCAGGGACCATGGATACTGAAAGCCTGTTGCCCTGAGGGGGAAGCTTGCCTTCCCCCTGTCCGAGGGAGGGAGCGTGGCATGGAAGAGTTGACGGAGCGCCAGCGCGAGATTCTGACCTTCATCGTGAAGGAGACGGAGGCGCGGGGATTCCCGCCCACGATCCGCGAGATTGGCGAGCAGATGGACATCCGCTCGACCAACGGCGTGAACGACCACCTGAAGGCCCTGGAGCGCAAGGGGTACCTGAACCGGGGCGAGCAGCAGAGCCGCTCGCTGGTGCCGACCAAGCGAGCGCGGATGCTGCTGGGGCTGGGGGCGAAGAAGGACTCGGGGCTGGTGGATGTGCCCATCCTGGGCAAGGTGGCGGCGGGTGCGCCGGCGCTGGCCCAGGAGAACATGGAGGACTCGGTCAAGATTGACAGCTTCCTCATCGGAGGCGCGGGCCGCGAGGTGTTCGCGCTGCGGGTGAAGGGGCAGTCGATGATCGAGGACGGCATCCACGACGGGGACTACCTGTTCGTGCGGAAGACGCCGGCGGCGCAGCCGGGAGACATCGTCGTGGCGCTCATCGAGGATGAGGCGACGGTGAAGCGGTACTACCCGGAGGGTGAGCGCATCCGGTTCCAGCCGGCCAACGCCACCATGTCGCCCATCTACGTGAGCAAGGCGGACTTCCGCTCGACGATGCTGCTGGGGATCGTCGTGGGCGTGTACCGGAAGCTGCCCGGCGGACGGGCCTGAGACTCAGCTCACGGGCAGGCGGAGACGCCGCCCGCGTCGTTGCCCACCACCCGGCCGCACGCGGCCTTGACGGTGGCCTCGTCCTTCAGCTCTCGCGCCAGCCGCGCGGTGCGGAGCTGGAGGTCCGCGCTCCTGGCGTTGTCCGGCTCCGAGGCGAGGTTGCTGAGGATCTTCAGCGCGTCCGCCTTGCGCCCGAAGGTGACGAGCAGCTCCGACAGCTCGAGCAGCTCGCGCACGTCCGAGCCCGACACACTCTCGAAGGCCTTGCCCAGCTCCTCCTCGGCGGCCTTGCGGTCCTGCTGGGCCAGGTGAAGCTGGGCAATGGCCACGTGGACGATGGCGCGGTCCTTCACCTTCAGTGACTCCTGGAAGGCGGCCAGCGCATCCGCCCGCTTCCCCTGGCTGGCGTAGATCCGCCCGACGAGCTCCCAGAGGGACGGATCCTTGGGCGACTTGCCCGCCGCCTCGCGGTAGGAGGCCGCGGCCTCGTCCATCTTCCCGGCGCGCACCAGCTCGTCACCCAGGGCGGTGAGCACCTCGGGGGCCCGGACGCCCTGCCCCGCGAACTTCCGCAGCAGCTCGAGCGCCTCGGCGTGCCGGTCCTGCTGCTGGAGGATCTCCGCCGCGCGGATCACGAAATCGGGCTTGAGCTTGTCCGGACTGGCCTGGGCCGCGAGCGTGAAGTGGCGGAGGGCCTCGTCCTTCTCGCCGCGCTTCAGGTGGATCTCCCCGAGCTGCTCCAGGGCGTTGAAGTCATTGGGGTAAAGGCCGATGGCCTTGCGCAGGGAGGACAGCGCCTCCTCCGTCTTTCCCGTCTGCGCCTGGATGAAGCCGACGCGGCTCCACGTCGTGGAGCGCTTGGGCTCGAGCACCAGCGCCGTCTGGAACTCGGCGAGGGCCTCGTTGAGCTTGCCCATGGAGAGGTAGACCTCGCCCACGGCGGCGGGCAGGCGCGGATCGTTCGGGAGGATCTGCTTCATCTCGCTGAACGAGGCGAGCGCCGCCTCGAAGTCCCCGTGGAGGTACTCGGTGGTGCCCTTGATGTAGAGCCCCTCGGCGCGATCCTTGGGATCGATCTTGGGCGTGTCGTCACAGGCAGCGGCGACGAGCAGGGCAAGCAGCGAGAGGGCGCGCAGGCGCGAGGGCATGAAGGGGGCTCCGGACTTCAGAAGTGATACGCGACGCCGGCGGTGAGATCGAGATTGATCCCATCTCCGAGCCCGCCGTCCGTCAGGCCGAGCGTGGCCTGGGCCAGGTTGGTGCCAGCCTCGAGGTGAAAGCCCACCCGGCCCGCGATGAGGTACTCGGCGCCGAAGAAGCCCATGACGGTGGGCAGCGCGCCCGTGGAGCGGAAGATGCCGAACTGCCCGAAGGACAGCTGCACCCCGAGCCCCAGGCCCCAGTACGGCCGCAGGGAGTGCTCCAGGCGGTAGTAGTGCCGGGCGCCCAGCACGCTCGGCAGCACCCGGAGGCTCCCCTTCTGGCCCTCCTCCGTGCTGCGAACGAAGGAGAAGCCAATCTGGAGGAAGCCCACCCACTCCGGGTGGAAGGCATAGCCCACCTCCAGATCGCCACCGGGGTTCAGCGCCGCCAGGTTGGAGATGAAGCTGTTGTTGATGCGCAGCCCCAGCACCAGGCCACTGCCCGGCGTCTCCCGCGCGCTGCCCAGGAGCGGGCGGGCCGCGGCGGTCTTCCCCTCGGGAGCCAGCTCGACGAGCAGCTGCTCACCGACGGCCTCGGTGATCCGCAGAAGGTCCTCGCTGCTGGAGGCCTCGGCGCGGGGCCGGGCCAGGCCGCGCCCGGTGAAGGTGTCCAGCAGGCTGACGGTGAGCAGGTAGGTGCCACCGAACTGGTCCAGGCGTCCGGTGACCACGTAGCGGGCGCCCACCGCGTTGGACAGCTCCTCCAGACACGTGCCCGAGGAGCACGGCCCCGAACCCAGCAACTGCCGCTGGCGCTCGGTGCTGAGCATGGTCTCGATGTCCCGCTGCGTCAGGACCTTGAGCCTGGGAGACTCGGCCAGCCGGCTCGCGATGAGCGCGGCGATGGCGGGCGCGGACTCCTGGGCCGCCTTGTTGGACTCGAGCGAGAGCACCGCCACGGTGGGGATGGCCGAGGACTTGTCCGGCTTCGCGGTGGCAGGGGCCGGAGCAGCAGCCTCCTCGCCAGGCGCGGGCGCAGGCGCGGGCGCGGCGGCCGGAGGCGCGGGCTGAGCCTCGGCGGGAGCAGCGGGCTCGGAGGAGCTGGGCGGCGAGGAAGACGAATCATCGGCGGGAGCTGGCGTCTGGGCGCGCGCACCCGTCGAGAGCAGCAACGTGACGAGAAACAGGGAGAGAAGGCGCTTCACCGGCGACACTCTAGGAGAATCGGCGCCTGAGGCCATCCCCCTCCCCGCCTGCCTGCCTCACGAGGCTGGGAGGGGCCCCAGGTAGTCGGCCGGGTCCACGGGCTTGCCGTCCACGCGGACCTCGAAGTGCAGGTGGGGCCCCGAGGTGCGCCCGGACTCTCCCACCGTGGCGATGACCTGGGAGCGACGCACCGTCTGCCCCGTCTTCACGCGCAGATCCCGGTTGTGGGCGTACAGGGTGATGAGCCCATTCGTGTGCTGGACGATGACGATGAGCCCGTAGCCGCGCTGCTCGCCCGCGTAGAGGACGGTGCCCTCCTGGGCCGTCTTGACCGGAGTCCCCGCGGGTGCCGCCAGGTCGATGCCGTCATGAGGCTCCCGGCCCTTCTTGCCGAAGCGGCCGTACAGCACGCCTCGAAGCGGCCAGTCGAGCATCCCCTTGGTCGCCGGCTCGGGACGTGAGGCGGCCTTCCCGGGGCGCGAGCTCGTGGGACGGCTCGACACGCGAGGTCGCGGAGGCATCTCCACCCGGCCCGCCACGGCAGGAGCCCCCGCGCCTCCCGTCGCCGGCCGGCTGGCCTCACCGCTGGTGGAAGGAGCCGCCGCCACGTCCCACTCCAGATGCGGCTCGGAAGGTTCCAGCTCGGGCTCCACGGTGGGGATGAGCAACTCCTGGCCCACGGAGAGGCTGCGCGGGTCCTTGATGCCATTGGCCGCCTGCAGCTCCTCCACGGTGATGCCGTACTTGCGAGCGATGCGGAACACCGTCTCGCCGGGAGCCACCTTGTGTCGGACCGAGACGAGCTCCGGCTCGGGGTGCCCAGCCCTCAGCGAGATGGGCAGCGCCGCGGCGCCCCCGGAAGCAGCAGGAGCCGAAGGCTTGGACGCCGAGACCTCCGAGGGCGAGGGAGGCGCCTCCCGCCCTTCTGGACGGGAGGCAGCCCTGGAGCTGGCGCACCCGGTGGCGCCGAGAACGAGGAGGAGCGCCAGGACCGCTCGACTGACGCGCCGCCCCGCCAACCTCACCCACCCGACTCGACGCGCCGGAAGCCCTCGAGCGTCCAGCTCGCCACATCGGCCATCCGGCCAGAGTCCGTCAGATCGAAGTGCAGCGGCGTCACCGACACGCGCTTGTCGAGGTGGACGGCGTTGCAGTCGCTGCCAGGGATGTCCTCGTGCTCGTACTCGCTGCCCCCGATCCAGTAGTACTTCCGGCCACGGGGGTCGACGTTCTCCACCACGGAGTACCCGTACGAGTGCCGCCCCAGCCGGGTGACGACGTAGCCATCCGGCTCCACGCCGCCGGGGATGTTCACGTTGAGGAGCATCCTCGGAGGCAGGGGCCGGGCGAGCGCGGCGGCCACGAGCGAGCGGGCGAACCGCGCCGCCGGCTTGAAGTCGAACGGCGCGGAGGACGCGAGGCTGAAGGCGATGGCGGGCACCCCGAGCAGGGCTCCCTCCATGGCCGCGGCCACCGTCCCCGAGTAGGTGACGTCATCCGCCAGGTTCGCGCCGTGGTTGATCCCAGAGACCATGATCTGGGGGCGATCATCCTTGAGGAGGTGGTTGATCGCCAGATAAGCGCTGTCGGTGGGGGTACCATCCACCGCGAACCAGCGCTCGCGGATCTCCTTGATGCGCAGGGGGCGGTGCAGGGAGATGGCGTGCGAGGCCGCGCTCTGCTCGCGGTCCGGAGCCACCACCCACACCTCCCCCAGCGGGCTGACGGCTTCCACGAGGGCCTGGAGGCCCTCGGAGAAGTACCCGTCATCATTGGAGACCAGGATGCGAGGACGTCGTGTCGAAGTCACCGCGCCTCACTTCGCCTGGGTGCCCTTGATGGCCGTGCGGCCCGCGTAGCGCGCGCCCGCGCCCAGCTCCTGCTCGATGCGCAGCAGCTGGTTGTACTTGGCCACGCGGTCCGAGCGCGACGCCGAGCCCGTCTTGATCTGCCCGCAGTCGAGCGCCACCGCCAGGTCGGCGATGGTGGTGTCCTCCGTCTCGCCCGAGCGGTGGCTCATGATGGAGGTGTACCCGGCGCGGTGCGCCATGCGCACGGCGTCGAAGGTCTCCGTCAGCGAGCCGATCTGGTTCACCTTCACCAGGATGGAGTTCGCGGTGCTGGTCTGGATGCCGCGGCTGAGGCGCTCCACGTTGGTGACGAACAGATCGTCCCCCACCAGCTGGATCTTCCCGCCCAGCGTCTCGGTGATCTTCCGCCAGCCCTCCCAGTCGTCCTCGGCCATGCCGTCCTCGATGGAGACGATGGGGTAGCGCTCGCACAGGCCGCGGTAGTAGTCGATGATGCCGGCCGAGTCGTACTCCTTGCCCTCGCCCTTGAGCTTGTACTTCTTGCTGGCCTTGTCGAAGAACTCGCTCGCGGCCACATCCAGCGCCAGGTAGATCTGCTCGCCCGCCTTGAAGCCGGCCGCGCTGATGGCCTCCATGATGAGCTTGAGGGCCTCCTCGTTGGCCGGCAGGTCCGGGGCGTAGCCGCCCTCGTCGCCCACGCCGGTGGCGAACTTGCGGCTCTTGAGGATCTTCTTCAGCGCGTGGAACACCTCGGCGCCCCAGCGCACGCCCTCGGCGAAGGAGGAGGCGCCGGCGGGCACCACCATGAACTCCTGCACGTCCACGCGGGTGTCCGCGTGCGCGCCGCCGTTGAGGATGTTCATCAGCGGCACCGGCAGGGTGCGCGCCTGCAGGCCGCCCACGTAGCGGTAGAGCGGCAGGCCAAAGGCCTCGGCCGCGGCGCGCGCGGTGGCCATGGACACGGCGAGGATGGCGTTGGCGCCCAGCTTGCCCTTGTTGGGAGTGCCGTCCAGCTCCCGCATGCGCATGTCCACGGACACCTGGTCGGTGGCGTCCATGCCCATGAGCTCGGGGGCGATCGTCTCCATGACGTTCGCCACGGCCTTCTTCACACCCTTGCCCAGGTAACGGTTCTTGTCCCCGTCCCGCAGCTCGAGCACCTCGTGCTCGCCGGTGGAGGCGCCGGAGGGCACGGCCGCACGGCCACGGGCCCCACCGGACAGATGGACCTCGGCCTCCACGGTGGGGTTGCCACGGGAGTCGAGCACTTCACGCGCCAGGACTTGAGCGATCTCGGTCATGGCGCCGGGTTCTAGAGGACGCTCCCCACGCTCGCAAGCTTGCACACCGTTCTCGCTGCTACAGTGTCCACCTGTGAAGCCCCTCCCCCTCCCCATCCGCCATGCCCCCGCCGCCACGCCGTAAAGGTCCCCAGGGGCCCGATCCCTTCCCCGCCCTGCGCAGCCGGGGTGCCCTGCTCGGCCTGGCCATCGGAGATGCGCTGGGCGCGCCGCTGCGCGGCCGCAACCTCATTGCCCCGCTGTTCCCACAGCTGGCGGACGGAATGCGTCGCGCGCCCACCGCCAGCATCATCAAGCCCCGGCTGCCCAAGGTGGAGGAGGCGCCAATGGAGCTGCAGGAGTTCCCGGAGGAGGGCATCCCCGAGAATGTCCCCCTGGAGCCCCCCGTCCTGGAGCTGCGCAAGGGCCAGGTGACGGACGAGACCCATATGGCCTGCTGCCTGGCGGCCAGCCTGCGCGAGGTGAAGAGCTACAGCGCGGCGGATGCCGCCCGCCGCTACCGCGCCTGGAAGGCCCACTCCTTCGACATGAGCGAGTACCTCCGCGAGGTGCTGGACGAGATGGACTCCGGCATGGCGGTGCTCGGCGCCGGGCGCCGCGTCTGGCTGCGCACCTACCGCCGCTCGTGCACCAACGGGAGCCTGGCCCGCACGGCCCCCATCGGCGTCTACTTCGCCAAGGATGACACGGCCCGGATTCAGGCCTCCTTCGAGGACTCCGCCCTCACCCACTACGATCCGCGCTGCCAGCTCGCCTGCGTGGCCCTCAACGCGGCCATCGCCAAGGCCATCACCGGCGGCGCGACGCTGGAGCCCAAGGAGCTCATCACCGCGGCGCAGACCGGGCTCTCCGTGGGCGCCCCGCTCCTCGCCCGCTCGCTTGGTGATCTCATCGAGGAGATAACGTTCGCCAAGACGCTCCTCATGGCGGACCTGGAGGCGGCCCAGCAGCCGGACCCCATGCTCTACGGGCCCGAGCTCCACCTGCACCGCCAGTACGGGCACGTGCGCACCGCCTTCCGGCTCGCCTTCTGGGAGCTGCTGCACGCCCCCAGCTTCGAGGCCGGGCTCATCGATGTGGTGAATCGCGGCGGTGATGCGGATGCCCACGGCGCCATCACCGGCGCGCTGCTGGGCGCATTCCACGGCGAGGAGGCCATCCCCGCCGATTGGAAACGCACGGTTCTGGAATCCATGAGCACGGTCCGCGGGCCGCTGTGGAACCTCTACCACCCGCGACACCTGCTCACGCTGGTGCAGGCCTAGGCGGGCGGCCCACCAGAAAGCACGAAGCCCGCGAGAGGCAGTCCCCAGGGGGACACGCCTTCCGCGGGCTCATGGCCACGCCGAGACCGGTGAGACTCGGCCTCAGAGGTCGATGACAACGACGCCGCGCTGCGGCTTCTCGTCGTCGTCCGTCTCCGTGCTGCGACGGTGGGGACGATCCGGAGGGACCGGCAGCGGCAGCTCCACCGCGGGGCGCTCGCGATCCTCGCGACTGCGCTCGCGGCGCTTGATCTCTTCGATGATGAAGGCGTCCAGCATGGGTTCGCTCTCCCTCAGCCTACATACCCCGGTGTACGCCCGCCACCCCAACCCCGTTACAGGCCTTGTCCCCTTTAGATGCAAGTTAAGGTCCCCCGTTCCGCTGGGAGTACAGCCCTTGCTGACTGGCCCGCTGCTCGTTCACCGCCCGACATCGAAGCCACACCCCTGTGTGCCAGGAATGTCATGGTTGGCATCCGACCCACCGCCACTGGGTACGTTGATTCTAATGCAGTCGTGGCGGCCCGCAAGCCGTCCAACCTGCACCCATGGGCATGGCCATCCCGCCGCGCAACCCCGCTAGAACAGGGGCCGAGCGTCCGCCTGCCCCAGGTGAGTCCAGGCTCCGGCGCGGATGACGCAGTGAGCCATGGGGATCAGGTCGTCTCCGCCCGCTTCTTGAAGGCCTCGAGCATCTTGGGGAGGTTGCCCTCCACGAGGGTGTTGACGATCGTCTTGGGGACCAGGGCTCCGAGCGCCATCTCGACGGTGTAGGTGGCCTTGGTCTTCCCCTCGCCGGCGGGCTCGAGCACCCAGCTGCCCTTGTTGTCCTTCATGAACTCGCCCTCCACGAAGGTCCAGGACACGCGGTGGGGCCGCTCCTCCTTGGAGCGGATGGTGTACTTGACGGTCTTGATGACGTCGACCTTGTAGTGGACGTTGACCTCGTTGCCCTGTCGGTTGGAGGTGCGGATCTCCTTCACCTCGGAGAGGAACTCCGCGTACTTCTCGTACTGGATGATGGTGTCGAACACCTTCTCCACGGGGGCGTTGATGACGATCGAGCGGGTAGCGCCAGGCATGGTGTGACTCTCCGAAGCGAGTAGCAGGCAGTCGAGCCGTTAGAGAATGTACCCCGGCTTCTTGTCGAACTTGTGGACGGATTGCACGAAGCGGACGGTGCCCGTCTTGCTGCGCATGACGACCGAGTGCGTCTCGCAGCCGCCGCCGAAGAAGCGCACACCCCTGAGGAAGTCGCCGGAGGTGACGCCGGTGGCGGCGAACATCACCTCGCCCCGGGCCAGCTCCTCGGCCGTGTAGATCTTGCTGATGTCGGTGATGCCCATCTTCCTGGCGCGATCGATCTCGCCCTGGTTGCGCGGCACCAGCCGGCCCTGCATGTCGCCGCCCACGCAGCGCACGGCCGCCGCGGAGATGACGCCCTCGGGCGCGCCGCCGATGCCCATGAGCACGTCCACGCCCGTCTCCTCGAAGCAGGTGGAGATGGCGCCGGCCACGTCCCCGTCCTCGATGAGGCGGATGCGCGCGCCCGCGGCCCGCACCTCCTTGATGAGGTCCACGTGCCGCTCGCGGTCGAGGATGACGACGGTCAGGTCCTCCACGTAGACCTTCTGCTTCTCCGCGATGGCGCGCAGGTTCTCCGTGGGGGTGCGCCGCAGATCGATGGCGCCCCGGGCGCGGGGGCCCACCGCCAGCTTCTCCATATAGGTGTCCGGGGCGTTGAGCAGGCAGCCCTTGCCGGCCATGGCGACGACGGAGATGGCGCCGGGGCGGCCATAGGCGGCCAGGTTGGTGCCCTCCAGGGGATCCAGGGCGATGTCCACCTCGGGGACGCCCTCGGAGCGGCGGCCCACCTTCTCGCCGATGTAGAGCATGGGGGCCTCGTCACGCTCGCCCTCGCCGATGACGACGGTGCCGTCGATGTAGAGCGCGTCGAAGGCGCGGCGCATGGCGTCCACGGCGGCCTGATCCGACTCGTTCTTGGTGCCGCGGCCCATCAGACGGGCGGAGGCGATGGCCGCCATCTCGGTGACGCGCACGGCCTCCATTGCCAGGTTGCGATCCATGTGGGGACTCCTTGGGAAGCAGGTGGAACCTTCAGGGGGACTGCTCGAGCATGCGGACGAACGCGTCCGGGAAACGCTTGGGCTTGCCGTCCCGCCCCACGCAGGCGTGGAGCGTACGGCCGGTGCACAGCACGGTGGTGGGCTCCGACTCGCGCACCACCTCGTAGGTGAAGAGGATGGAGACGCGGCGAAGTTCGCTCACCGTGGGGCGGATGAGGAGCACGTCGTCGTAGTGCGCGGGGGACTTGTACTGGCAGGAGGCCTCGACGATGGGGAGCATGTAGCCCTCGCGCTCCATGTCGCGGTAGCTGCCGCCGCGGAGGCGGAAGTACTCCATGCGGGAGAACTCGAAATAGCGGAAGTAGTTGGCGTGATAGACGACGCCCATCTGGTCGGTGTCGCCGTAGATGACTCGGAGCCGCGCTTCCACCATGCGGGCGCGGACCGTAACAGGGCGGCGGGGGGTGTCCAAGACGCTGAGGTGTCCAGTTGGTTGCTTCTGACCATCTGGCGGCGAAGATGCCCCTTCTATGGTGCGCCCTCTCGCCCTGGCCCTGGTCCTTGCCGCCCTCCCCGCGCTCGCGAAGCCGCCGCGGCTCACCCTGTTCATCACCGTGGACGCGCTGGGGTCGGACCTGCTGCTGCGTACCCGCCCGAAGTTCAAGAGCGGGATGCGTCAACTGCTCGACGGAGGAGCCTTCTTCCCCAACGGCCGCTACGACTACGCCAAGCCGCGCACGGCGCCGGGGCACACCACCCTCATCACGGGCGCGGACCCCTGGCGGCACGGCATCGTCGACAACCGGGTCGTGGACCGGAGCACGGGGGCCCCCGCGAGCGTCTTCAAGGACGAGGCGCACCCGGTGCTGGAGGTGCCCCTGTCCGTGGCCACGGGAGGGGACACCAGCCCGCTCAACCTGATGGCGGAGACGCTGGGGGACCGGCTGCGGATGACCTCGCGAGCGCGGGGCAAGGTGGTGGCGCTTTCAGGCAAGGGGCGGTCGGCCATCGCGCTCGGGGGCCGGCTGGGGCAGGCGTACTGGTTCAACGAGACGGTGGGGAAGTACGTGACCGGCACCTGGTACACGAAGGAGTTCCCCACGTGGCTGAAGGACTTCAACGCGCGCGGGCTGGCGGACAAGTACTTCTCGCAGCAATGGACGCTGCTGCTGCCCAGGACCGAGTACCTGGGCGAGGACGATCGCTCGTACGAGGAAGAAGGGCCCGGGCTGGGCCGGGTCTTCCCCCACCCGCTCAACGGTGGGCTGCAGGCGCCTGGGCCTCGCTCGTACTCGGCGCTGGCGGCCTCGGCGTTCTCGAATGACCTGCTCGTGCAGGTGGCGAAGGCGGCGCTGGAGGGAGAGGCCCTGGGCAAGGACGAGGTGCCGGACATCCTCGCGGTGAGCTTCAGCGGCACGGACCTCGTCTTCCACGCCTATGGCCCCTACTCCTGGGAGATGCAGGACACGCTGTATCGGCTGGACCGGGCGGTGGGCGAGCTCGTCACCGCCGCGGAGCGGGCCGCGGGAGGCCGTGCCAACCTGCTCATCGTGCTGACGGCGGACCATGGAGGCGCGGCGGTGCCCGAGCACTGGGCCTCCGAGGGTGTCCCCGCCCGGCGGTTGAACCCGAAGGAGCTGGCGCAGGGGCTCACGCAGGAGCTGCGGACCCGCTTTCCGCAGACGGACATCACGGCCATCCAGGAGGAGTCGGACCTCTACCTGATCGGGAAGGCCCTGGACGATCCCAAGCTGGATGGAGCGGCGGTGCGACGGGCCGCGGCGGCCTGGCTCGCGAAGCAGCCCGGCATCGCGACGGCGGTGGCGAGGGATGACCTCCACACCGCGCCGGACGTGGCGGGGCTCCTGGCGCCGGTGCGCCGGGGCTACTACCCGGGGCGCAGCGGGGACGTGCTCATCGTGCCGCAGCCGTTCCAGGTGATCAGCAGCATGCCGGCCGGCACCAACCATGGGACGCCGTACAGCTACGATCAGCAGATCCCGATCGTCTTCGCGGGCAAGGGAGTGAAGCCCGGGACGTACCTGCACGCCATCAACGCCATGGACGTGGCGCCCACGCTCGCTGCGATGATGGAGATGGGAGCCCCTGCCTCGGCGGAAGGCCAGCCTCGGACCGAGTTCTTCAGCAACGGCCGTTAACACCCCGGGACATCATCCCGGGGCGCAGGGGGCTGCCCCGACGCTCAGCCCCGGCGCTTGCGGCTGGCCTTGGCGCCCTTGGAGCTTCGAGTCGTGGCGATCTCCAGCGACAGGTCCATGGCCCGCGCCGAGTGCGTCAGCGAGCCCATGGAGACGAAGTCCACGCCCAGCTTGGCCAGGCGCGGGAGCCGCTCCAGGGCGACGCCGCCAGAGACCTCGAGCGGCACGCGGCCAGCGGTGATCTCCACCGCCTTGCGGATCTGCTCGTCATCCATGTTGTCGAGCATCACCACGTCCGCGCCGCCCTCGATGGCCTCGACGAGCTGCTCGAGGTTGGTGACCTCGATCTCGATCTTCACCAGTCGCGGGGCATTCGCCTGGGCGCGGCGCAGGGCCTCCCGGATGGAGCCGCCGACCGCCGCGATGTGGTTGTCCTTGATGAGGATCCCATCGAAGAGGCCAAAGCGGTGGTTGGAGGCGCCACCGAGCCGGACGGCCTCCTTGGACAGGCCACGCATGCCTGGAGCTGTCTTGCGCGTGTCGAGCACCTGGAGCTTGGAGCCACGCACGGCCGTCCGGGCCTGCTGGGAGAGCGTGGCGATCCCGGACATGCGCTGCACGATGTTGAGCGCGGTGCGCTCTGCGGCGAGCAGCGAGCGCAGCCGGCCGGAGACCTTGGCCGCCACGGCCTTGGGCTTGAGCTCCGTGCCATCACGCTGGAGGTGCTCGACCTTCACCTCGGGGTCCACGTAGTGGAACACCCGGGTGAACGCCTCGAGCCCCGCGAGGACCAGCTGCTCCTTGGCCACCAGCTCTCCGGAGCCCAGCGCGTCGGGAGGCACCAGGGCGTTGGAGGTCACATCCCCCGCAGCCCCAAGGTCTTCGTCCATCGCGAGCTCGATGAGGCGGTCGAGGTAGTCCTTCAAGTCCTGTCTCCTTAACGCCGAGCCTTCTTGGCGGCGGCCTTCTTCGCCGGGGCCTTCCTGGCAACGGCCTTCTTCGCCGGAGCCTTCCTGCCCGGAGCCTTCTTGGCCGGAGCCTTCTTGGCCGGAGCCTTCTTGGCCGGAGCCTTCTTGGCCGGGGCCTTCTTGGCGGCAGCCTTCTTGGCCGGGGCCTTCTTGGCAGCGGCCTTCTTGGCCGGAGCCTTGGTCGCGGCAGCCTTCTTCGCCGGAGCCTTCGGCGCGCTCTTCGTCGCAGCGGCCTTCTTCGCGGGGGCCGCCTTCTTGGCCGGGGCCTTCTTGGCGGCGGCCTTCTTCGCCGGAGCCTTCTCGGCGGCAGGGCTGCCTTCCTCACCCTGCTTGGCCTGCTCGAACTCGCGCTTCGCGTCGTCCACGAGCCCCATGCTCATGTACGCGACGCCCAGGTCCTCATGGTCCTTGGCGGTCAGCCCTTCCTTGGTGCTCTCACGAAGCTTGTTGAGCGCGTCGGTGATCTGCGGGTTCACGATGTCGGAACCCTCCTCGAGCTCGCTCTTCAGCTCCTTGCTGAGGTCCACGGCGCCCTCCGCTGGGGAAGAAGGCGGGGCCACCTTCACCTGTCCCGTCTGGGGGTTGGCGAGCGTGTCCTCTGCTTCCGGCTGCGTCTCCTGGTTCTCGGGCATGGGGGCCTCCGGGGCCAAACGATCGAGGTTTTCCTGCAGTTTCGCCTTGCGGGCCTTCAGCTCCTCGACCCGGGCCCGGTCCTTCTCCACCACATCCGGCGGGGCCTTGGCGACGAAGTTCGGGTTCTCCAGCTTGCGCAGCACGCCGGCCAGCTCCTGGTCCGCCCGAGCCAGCTCCTTGCCCAGACGGTCGCGCTCGGCGTCCACGTCGATGAGCCCGGCCAGCGGCACGTAGATCTCCAGCTCCGAGCCCACGTAGGCGGCGGCCTGCGGAGGCTTGCGCCCGGGCGGCTCCACGCGCATGTCGGACAGGCCGGCCAGCGGCATCAGGTAGCCGCGGCACCGCTCGATGGTGGCGCGCAGGGCGGAGTTGGTGCTCTGCACGTGCGCCACCAGCTTCACCGAGGGCGGCAGGTTGCTCTCGCCGCGGATGGCGCGGATGCCCTCGATGGCGGCCACCACGGGCGCCATCTCCGTCTCGGCCGCGAAGTCCGCCAGCCGCGAGTCCGGCTCCGGATACGGCGAGATCATGATCGAGTCCGCCGTGCGGTGGATGGGCAGCTTCTGCCAGATCTCCTCGGTGATGAACGGCATGAACGGGTGCAGCAGCCGCAGGATGCGCTCCAGGCAGAACACGAGCACCGCGCGGGTGTTGTCCTTGGAGCGCTCGTCGTCTCCGTAGAGCGAGCCCTTGGACAGCTCGATGTACCAGTCACAGAACTCGGACCAGAGGAACTGGTACAGCGTGGAGGCGGCGTCGGAGAAGGCGTAGGTCTCCAGCGCCAGGCGCGTGTCCACGATGGCGCGCTGCAGCCGGGCGAGGATCCACCGGTCCGCCAGCGTCAGCTCGCGCTCCCTGATGGGGCGCGTGTCCAGGCGGAAGCCGCCCAGGTTCATCAGCACGAAGCGGCTGGCGTTCCACAGCTTGTTGCCGAAGGCCTTGTAGCCGGCGACGCGATCCATCGACAGCTTGATGTCGCGGCCCTGCTGGGTGAGCGAGGCCAGCGTGAAGCGCAGCGCGTCCGCGCCGAACGCCGGCATCCCCTGGGGGAACTTGTTGCGCAGCGTGGGCGGGAGCTTGTCCGCCGGAGCGCCCAGGATGATGTCGAGGGGATCGATGACGTTCCCCTTCGTCTTCGACATCTTCTCGCCCTTCTCGTCGCGCACCATCGCGTGCAGGTAGACGGTGCGGAAGGGCACGTCGCCCATGAAGTGCAGGCCCATCATCATCATCCGGGCGACCCAGAAGAAGATGATGTCGTGGCCCGTCTCCATGACGGACGTCGGGTAGAAGGTCTTCAGCTCGGCGGTCTGCTCCGGCCAGCCGAGCGTGGAGAAAGGCCAGAGCGCGGAGCTGAACCACGTGTCCAGCACGTCCGGGTCCTGCGTGAAGTTCGTGCCGTTGCACTTGGGGCAGTGCGCCGGCTGCTGGCGCGCCACGATGGGCTCGGCCCGGGAGAAGTCCACGCCGCCCACGCGCACCGTCGGCGCGTCG
This sequence comes from Hyalangium gracile, assembly GCF_020103725.1. NCBI lineage: Bacteria > Pseudomonadati > Myxococcota > Myxococcia > Myxococcales > Archangiaceae > Hyalangium > Hyalangium gracile. Next base: position 526,577 of record NZ_JAHXBG010000005.1, read on the forward strand.
ATGGGCAGGTCCGTGTCATCCCCCACCCGCGGGCTGCACGCCGTGCAGTAGTAGGCGGGGATCTGGTGTCCCCACCAGAGCTGGCGGCTGATGCACCAGTCGTGGATGTTGTTCATCCACTGGAAGAACGTGTTCGTCCACGTCTCGGGGACGAACTTCGTGCGGCCCTGCTCCACCGCCTCGATGGCTGGCCGGGCCAGCGGCTCGATCTTCACGAACCACTGCGGAGACAGCCGCGGCTCCACCACCGTGCGGCACCGCTGACAGTGGCCCACGGAGAGGTTGTGCGGCTCCTCCTTCTCCATCAGCCCCTGGAGCGACAGCTCCTCGAGGACCTTCTTGCGCGCCTCGTAGCGCTCCAGCCCCGCGTAGGAGCCGGCCTCCTTGTTGGTGCGCGCGTTGTCATCGAAGATCGAGATCATCGGCAGGTTGTGCCGGAGCCCCGTCTGGTAGTCGTTGAAGTCGTGCGCGGGCGTCACCTTCACCACGCCGGTGCCGAACTCCATGTTCACCAGCTCGGCGTCCGCGACGATGGGGATCTCGCGGCCCACCAGCGGCAGCACCACCGTGCCTCCGGCCAGTCCCTTGTAGCGCTCGTCATCCGGGTGGATGGCCACGGCGGTGTCGCCGAGCATCGTCTCCGGGCGCGTGGTGGCGACGACGAGGGCCCGGTCGGTGCCCTTCACGGGGTAGCGCAGGTGCCAGAGCGAGCCCTTCTGCTCCTCGTGGTCGACCTCCAGATCGCTGAGCGCCGTGTGGCACGAGGGGCACCAGTTGATGAGCTTCTGGGCCCGGTAGATGAGCCCTTCCTCGTGCAGCCGGACGAACACCTCGCGCACCGCGGCCGAGGACTTCTCGTCCATGGTGAAGCGCTCGCGGTCCCAGTCCAGCGAGGCGCCCAGGTACTTGTGCTGCTCGCCGATGCGCTTGCCGTAGGTGTCCTTCCACTCCCAGACTCGCTTGAGGAACTCCGGACGGCCCAGATCGTGACGGCTCTTCTTCTCCGTCTTCTTCAGCTCCTTCTCCACCACCATCTGCGTGGCGATGCCGGCGTGGTCCGTGCCGGGCATCCAGAGCGCGTTGTAGCCGCTCATCCGCTTCCAGCGGATGAGGGTGTCCTCGATGGTGGCGGTCAGCGCGTGCCCCAGGTGCAGGCTGCCCGTCACGTTGGGCGGCGGCAGCACGATGCTGAAGGGCGGCTTGTCGGACGAGGACTCGGCGTGGAAGTACTTCTGCTCCAGCCAGAACTTCGACCAGCGGCTCTCGACCTCGGTGGGTTCGTAGGCCTTGGACAGCTCGATTGTGTCGGTCATCGCGGGGGGCCGGCCCGCGGGCCGGCATCAGATCAGGGTAGGCAACTCAAACTCAGTGCTGCGTCTCTCGGTCCTTGATCAGCCGATCCAGCTCCTCACGGATGATGGTCTCGGCGAGCTGCGGTACTACCTCCCAGGCGATCTTCTCGATGACTTCACGCGAAGCCTTCGAGAGCGCCTCTCGCAGCAGGGCCTCTCCGCCATCCGCGGCCACGGGCCGACGGCCCGCGGGGGCCTGCGCCGGGGCGCCAACGTCGAGGGAGATCTCCTCGGCGCCGCCCGGCTCGGGCAGGGAGTCCTCGATCGAGATGGAAGCCTCGGGCTGTCGCGGCTGCGGCCCACCCTGAGGCGCGGGCGCTCCAAGGCCGAACGGATCGCGGCCACGCGGCACGGGCTGAGCTCCCGCGGGAGCGGACGGCAGCCCCGCGCCACCCGGCGGACGCGGAATCCCACCGGGCATGCCCGGCGCGGGCGGCCCACCAGGCCCCGGCGGACGCGCCATGCCCGGCCCCGGAGGCATCCCCGGCCCCGGAGGACGCGCACCCGGCGGCGCACCTGGACCCGGCGGCATTCCCGGTCCCGGAGGACGCGGAACGGCCCCCGGAGGCACTCCAGGCCCCGGCGGACGCGCCATGCCCGGTCCCGGAGGCATCCCCGGCCCGGGAGGACGCGCACCCGGAGGCACGCCCGGCCCCGGCGGCATCCCCGGTCCCGGAGGACGCGGAGCGCCCGGCCCCGGCGGCATGCCCGGCCCCGGAGGACGCGCCATGCCCGGCCCCGGCGGCATCCCGGGTCCCGGCGGCATGCCCGGCCCAGGGGGACGAGCGCCCGGCGGCATGCCCGGCCCCGGCGGCATCCCCGGCCCCGGAGGACGCGGAACGCCCGCGGGCCCCGGAGGACGAGGCCCACCGGCGGCGGCGGGAGGAGCCTGAGGACCGGGCGGCCGCGGCGCGGGGGCGGCGGCAGCCTGCGGAGTCACCTGCGTGGCGGCCGAGGCGGGCATGGTGTTCGACTTCTGCCCCACCATGGCCTTCACCTTGTCGAGCAGCACCTGGCTCTCGAAGGGCTTGGTGATGTGGTCATCCGCGCGGGCGGCGCGGGCGCGGTTCTCGTCGAAGGCCTCGAAGGTTCCGGCCAGCAGCAGCACGGGGATGTGCTGGGTGTTCGGATCGCTCTTGAGCGCCTCGCACACCTCGTACCCGCTCTTGCCGGGCATCATCACATCGGCCAGCACCACATCCGGGCGCAGCTCACGGCAGCGGGCGATCGCATCCAACCCGTTGTCCACCGCGGTCACCTGGAAGTCCTCGGTCGCGAAGATCATCGTGATGACCTTGCGGATGGTGAGGGAGTCGTCGGCGACCAGCAGATTCTTCGGCATCGGCGTCGGGCCTCGGGGGCATCAACCCCCAGAATTCGTTGGGAAAACAGGGCGTCTGGAGACGGCGGACACCCGGTGTCAATCCGGGCAGCTTAGGGTTTGCGCTCCGGGGCAATCAAGAAAACATGTGCTGCAGATCCATGAAGAGCACGGGGCCGGGCAGTCCTGGCGCCGTGAACTCCCCGCGCTCGCTCGTCGGCTCGAAGCGCGGCAGCACGCCGAGCACTCGGGTGGCACACAGCCCCACGTTCTGACCGGCCATCTCCGTGAGGACGAAGAAGGCCTCCACCTGGGCCGAGGCGCCCAGCATCGCCGGCACCGAGAAGATGGGCCAGAGCACCTGGGCATGGGGGAAGACGCCAGCCACCGCCCCGCTCTGGACAGGTAACATACTGAACGCTTCACCCCGAGTGACGACCTGGGACACCAGGCCCAGCGGCAGCCCGAACAGGCGCCCCTGGGACTCGAAGACGAGGGCTCGCTCCGGCGGGCTGTCGAGCAGCTGGACGGGCCGGCTCGGAGACGCCGGGTTTCGCGGGACACCGCGCTGCGGCAGGGACTCGGCGATGAGCTCCAGGTAGAGCCGCTCCTTGTGGAGGATGGCGCCCCGGCTGAGCGGAGCGAGCGTCTCTCCGAGCCCCGCGGGCAGCAGGAAGAACGGGGTGCGCGCCACGTCCGCTACCTCGACGACCGAGCGGACGCGCACCGCGAGCGTGGGGCTCACGTCCAGCACCACCACCATGCCCGTCCCGCTCTCGGGCGGCCCGCCGAGCAGGACGGACAGATCCTTCACCTCGAGCATGCCTCGCAGGCTGGTGCCGTCACTGCCCGGCAGGGCCACCTCCATGACGGAAGTCGCCTCGATGGCGTAGCGCGTCTCACCCGCCTCGACGAGCAGACACAGCCGCCGTCCGCTTTCGAAAGGAGCCACGGGCCGGAGGCTAGCAGCGTCCCGGCCATTGATGGTAAGTCGCGAATCGATGGCGCGGATCCTCCTCGTCGATGACGAAAAGATGGCGCGGACCCTCTACGGGGACTACCTGCGCGCGTCCGGGCACACCGTCACGGCGGTCTGCAGGTTCGAGGAGGTCCGCGAGGCCCTCGAGTCCGCGGAGTATGACGCCGTGGTGACGGACCTCATCCTCCCCGGTGCCGACGGCATGGAGGTGCTCCGCTATACGAAGGAGCGCTACCCGGGCATCGAGGTGGTGGTGATCACCGGCCTGGACAAGGTGGACCCGGCCGTGCGCGCCATCAAGAGCGGCGCGGCCGAGTACCTGGTGAAGCCCGTGGCGCCCGAGGCGCTCCAGCACGCCATCCGCCGCGCCCTCACCACGAGGGATCTGCTGCAGGAGAACGCGTCCCTGCGCCAGTACGTCTCCCTGCTGGAGATGGGGCAGCGCATCGCCACCACGCTGGATCGCGACCGGCTGGCCATCGCCGTCTCGAGCGCGCTCGAGGCGCAGACGTGGGCCGGCGGGGTGATCCTGCTGCTGCGTGACGGAGGCCCCCTGCGGCTCCACGGCTCCGCGGGCCTGGAGCCGGAGCTGGTGTCCAAGCTCGAGCCCCTGCTCTCCGCCCAGCTGCAGGGCGTGCGCGCCCCCCGGACGCTGGAGGGGCTGCCGGTCGATCATACGCACGTGCTCACCTTCCCCGCGAGCGACGGGGAGCTGCTACTGGGGCAGATCGTCCTCTTCTTCTCCGACGCGCCTCCGGACAACCTGACGGAGGTGGCCAGCTACCTGTCGCGGCACTACGCGCTGGCGCTGCGCAACCTGGGGCGCTTCGCGGAGGTGGAGGATCTGGCCTACATGGACGATCTCACCCACCTCTACAACATGCGCTACCTGCACCTGGCGCTGGACCGCGAGGTGAAGAACGCGCAGCAGACGGAGGGCACCTTCAGCCTGCTCTTCATGGACCTGGACCACTTCAAGGCCGTGAACGACACGCACGGCCACCTGGTGGGCTCCCGGCTGCTCGTGGAGGTGGGGCGCGTGCTCAAGGGCTGCGTGCGCGAGCGGGACATCGTCGTGCGCTACGGCGGCGACGAGTACGTGGTGCTGCTGCGCAACACCGACTCGGGCGGGGCGCTCAAGGTGGCCGAGCGCATCCGGCGCACCATGGAGAACCACCACTTCGTGCCGCGCGAGGGCATCTCCATCACCCTGACCACCTGCGTGGGCGTGGCCAGCTTCCCCGAGCACGCGCGGGACAAGGGCTCGCTGCTGGACATGGCCGATCGCGCCATGTACCGGGGAAAGCGCGGCACCCGCAACGTCATCTACATGGCGGCGATGGACCTGGAGGCCACGCCCGCCGAGCGCAAGGTGGCGGGCTAGCCTCTCCGCCGGACCTCAGCGCCGCAGGGTGCCCACGGTGAGCTGCTTGGGCAGCGGCGGCTCCTGCTCAGCGCCACCCTCTGCTCCGCCCTCACCCACGGCCTCCACCGCCTCGTGCGGGGCGCCCGAGACGATGAGCTGGTACTTCCTGGAGGCCTCGCGATCGTGCTGGGCCTGCGCGGGATCCAGCCGGGCGATGAGCTGCCAGAAGAGCGCGGCATGCTCGCGCTCCTCGTCCATGACATGCTGGAGGATGGCCTTGGCCTCCGCGTTGTCCGTCGCTTCGATGTGCGCGGCGTAGAGGTTGATGGCGTCCAGCTCCGCCTCGATGTTCAGCCGGATGGACCGGGCCAGCTCGGAGTCGGAGAGCTTGCGGGGCACCAGCGAGTGGAACGGGTTGGTCTGCGGCATGTCGGTCTCCGGGGACCCGGCCAGGGGGCTCGGGTAGGGCCAGAAGCATCCGCAGGGTCCGGCCTCCGGTCAACGGATTCCGCGTCCTGTGCGTTGCGCAAGAACACAGGCTCCGCCATGCTCCTGGGGCATGGAGACTCCCGCCCCGCTCGCTCACCTCCTGCAGGCCCTGGAGGTCGGTGACCTGGCCGCAGCGAAGGCCGCGGCCGTGGCACTCCAGCGCTCGGGGCCGGGCGCCACCCAGCTCGCGGCCGAAGTCCTGCACGAGCTGCGCCAGCCACTGCTGGGAGTGAAGGCCTACGCCCAGCTACTGGCCGAGGAGACGGGGCCGGTGGGCCCGCTGAAGCTGCTGCTGGCGCAGGTGGAGCGGATGGAGCAGATCATCTCCGACTTCGTCCGCCTCTCCAGCGACCGGGCCGCGCCCCAGCAGCGCATGCCCCTGGCCACCGCCGTGTGGGCCGCGGCCAAGCTCTTCGCCCTGAACTCGGACTCCTCGCGCATCTCCCTGGAGGTGCTGGCCCCGGAGAACATCATCGTCCAGGGCAACGCGCGGCTGCTGGAGCAGCTCACCCTCAACCTGCTCAACAACGCGCGCGACGCGATGACGGGCCGGGGCCGCATCAAGTTGATGCTCACCCAGGAGGGCTCTGCGCCGGTGATGTACGTGGCGGACTGGGGCCCGGGCATCCCCCGGGAGATGCGGGACAAGATCTTCGAGCCCTACGTCTCCACCAGCAAGCGAGGCACGGGCCTGGGCCTGGCGGTGTGCCGGCGCATCGCCCAGGAGCACCGCGCGGAGATCAGCCTGGCGCCCACGGACTCGTTGCCGGACCAGCCGCCGCCCTCCACCGTCTTCCGAGTCGCCTTCCCTTCCATCGCGCCGGAGGTGCCCACCCAGCGCAAGCGGGTGCTCATCGTCGATGACGAGAGCATCATCCGCATGGTCTTCCGGGACCTGATGAGCAAGGAGTGCGAAGTCATCGAGGCGGGCACGGCCGAGGAGGCGCTCGAGTTCCTGCGCACCCAGCAGGTGGACCTCATCGTCACCGACAAGAACCTGCCGGGGCTGTCGGGGCTGGCGCTGGCGCAGCAGGCGCGGACGATGAACCCACAGGCCCGCATCCTGCTGATGACGGGCTACCCCTCGCTGGGCACCACGCAGGAGGCGCTGGAGCTGGGGGTGATGGACTACCTGCTCAAGCCCTTCGACGACATCCGTCAGGTGCGCGCGCTGATCCGCGCGGCGCTCGCGGCGCCCCCGCTGCAGCCCCGGGCCGCCACCAACAAGCGAGTGGACGTCATCGACGACAACCCCACCTCCTCGCGCATCGTCACCGAGGCGCTGGGGCGGCTGGGGCTGGAGCCGCGCCTCATCTCCACCACGGAGGTGGTGGCCATGGAGCCGCCCATGGCGGTGCTCGTGAGCTGGGACTTCACGCCGGCCTATGGCCGCAAGGCGCTGGAACTGGGCAAGGCGATGGCTCAGGGGGCGCCCTTCATCGTCCTGGTGGAGCACCTCACCATGGAGACGACGCTGGACTCGCTGCGCGCTGGAGCCATCGCCTGCCTGCCGCGGCTGCTCTTCGACGCGCCCGCGCTCAGCCGCGAGCTGTCCCGGGCGCTGAAGCTGAGCACCACCAACGCCTGAAAAAGCAGAGCCCCGGGGCCTCTCGCGAGGCAACCCGGGGCCCGCCGAGGACGGCCCGAGCTCAGGCCGTCCAGGGACCGCTACACGCGGCTCAGTAATCCATGTCGTCGCCGCCGTAGTCCGGCATGCCACCGCCGGCGCCAGCGCCGCCGCCCTTGGCCTTCTTCTTCGGCTTGTCGGCCACCATGGCCTCGGTGGTCAGCAGCAGCGAGGCGACGGAGGCCGCGTTCTGCAGCGCGGTGCGCTCCACCTTCGTCGGGTCGATGACGCCGGCCTTCTCCAGGTCCTCGTAGACCTCGGTGCGGGCGTTGAAGCCGAACGCGCCGGTGCCCTCCTTGACCTTGTTGATGACCACGGCGCCCTCGAGGCCCGCGTTGGAAGCGATCTTCCACAGCGGCTGGGTGAGGGCCTTCTTGATGATCTCCACGCCGAAGTCCTGCTCGCCGCCCAGCTTCATCTTCTCCAGGGCGCCCAGGGTGCGCAGGTAGGCCACGCCGCCGCCGGGGACGATGCCCTCCTCGACGGCCGCGCGGGTGGCGTGCAGCGCGTCCTCCACGCGAGCCTTCTTCTCCTTCATCTCGGTCTCGGTGGCGGCGCCCACGTTGATGACGGCCACGCCGCCCACGAGCTTGGCCAGCCGCTCCTGGAGCTTCTCGCGATCGTAGTCGCTGGTGACGGTCTCGATCTGCGAGCGGATGAGCTTGATGCGGCCCTCGATGTCGGCCTTCTTGCCGGCGCCGTCCACGATGGTGGAGTTGTCCTTGTCCACCGTGATGCGCTTGGCGCGGCCCAGATCATTGAGCGTGAGGGCCTCGTACTTGCGGCCCAGCTCCTCGCTGACCACCATGCCGCCGGTGAGGGTGGCGATGTCCTTGAGCATCTCCTTGCGGCGGTCGCCGAAGCCGGGGGCCTTCACGGCGGCCACGTTCAGCACGCCGCGGATCTTGTTCACCACCAGGGTGGCCAGGGCCTCGCCCTCGATCTCGTCGGCGATGATGAGCAGGGGCTTCCCGGAGCGGGCCACCTGCTCGAGGATGGGGATCATGTCCTGCATCGACGAGACCTTCTTCTCGCTGATGAGGATGTAGGGGTCGTCCAGGACGACTTCCATGCGCTCGCGGTTCGTCACGAAGTACGGAGAGACGTAGCCGCGGTCGAACTGCATGCCCTCCACCACGTCGAGGGTGGTCTCCAGGCCCTTGGCCTCCTCGACGGTGATGACGCCCTCCTTGCCCACCTTCTCCATGGCGTCGGCGATGATGTTGCCGATGGTCTCATCCCCGTTGGCGGAGATGGTGCCCACCTGGGCGATGGCCTTCTTGTCGGCGGTGGGCTTGGAGAGCTTCTTCAGCTCGGCCACGACGACCTCGACGGCCTTGTCGATGCCGCGCTTGAGGTCCATGGGGTTGTGGCCGGCGGCGACCAGCTTGAGGCCCTCCTCATAGATGGCGCGGGCGAGCACCGTGGCGGTGGTGGTGCCGTCGCCGGCCTTGTCGGAGGTCTTGCTGGCAACCTCCTTCACCATCTGGGCGCCCATGTTCTCGAACTTGTTCTCGAGATCGATCTCCTTGGCGACGGTGACGCCGTCCTTGGTGACCGTGGGGGAGCCGAAGCTCTTCTCGATGACCACGTTGCGGCCCTTGGGCCCCAGCGTGACGGCCACCGCATCGGACAGGATCCGTACGCCGCGCAGAATGGCCTCGCGGGCGGACTGGTGGAAGAAGATCTCCTTCGCTGCCATCGTAACCTCCTGGAACTACTGGGGAATGGAATTTTCGGGCGTTAGCACTCGGCCCTGGCGAGCGCCAAAATAAGGGTCAGGGCGGGGTTGTCAACACGGAACGTGTCAGGTGTGCCCGGGAGGACGGCTGGAGGGTCGGCGAGCCTACTCGGCGAAGCGCACGAGGTTGAGCAGTTGGCCCATGTCCACGGGCTTCTGGAGGGTCATCGCCACGCCCTTGCGCATGCCCCTGTCGGTGATGGAGTCATCCACCGAGGCGGTGATGAGGAGCACGGGGATGGACTGGAAGCGGGGGTCCGCCTTGAGCATCTCGGTGAAGCGGATGCCGTCCAGGTGGGGCATGAGGTAGTCGGTGATGATGAGCTCGATGCGCTCACGCTCCAAGACGTCGAGGGCCTGGAGGGCATCTCCAGCCGAGTAGACCGTGAATCCATGCCCCTCCAGGAAGTGGGAGAGGCTGGAGCACAGATTCAGGTCATCATCGACGACGAGGATGTTCACAGGGGTGCACCAGGCGTGTCCGCGCCAGGGAGGAAGCGAAGGTAACAACCGCCCTCCGCGTTGACAACGCACTGTGAGGCCTGGATATGAGGCCGTTCATGATGGGGAAGCGGACGGCGAAGCGCACGGGCCCGGGAGACATGGAGGCGCGGCTGGGGCAGGTGGCGCGTGCCTTCGAGTCAGAGGAGTTCGAGGCCGCGCTGGAGCAGGTGGACGCGCTGCTGGCGGAGGCGCCGGGGCTCCCGGAGGCGCTGCATTACCGCGCCGCGGCACTGGCGGAGCTGGGTCAGCACGAGGAAGCCGCGCAGGCCTATCACCGCGCGCTGAAGGCAAAGCCGGAGGACCTGGAGGTTCTCCTGGGAGCGGCGGATTTCCTCATCTGTCGGATGGGCGAGGACCGGGAGGCGGTGGAGGACGGACTCACGCTGTGTGTGCGAGGCCGGAAGCTGGCTGAGCGCGTGGACGATGTGGAGTTGGTGTACGAGTTCCTGCTCCTGGAGGGCATGGGGCTGAACCAGGTGGGCGAGAGCGAGCGAGCACTCGCCAGCCTGGAGGCAGCGCTGGAGCACATGCCGCGCTCGGTGGACGCGCTGGTGGAGCGAGGGATCGCGCTGTTCGAGCTGTGCCGCTTCAGGGAGGCACAGACGGCGTTCGAGCGGGTGTTGAAGGACGCGCCGGACGAGGCGTGGGCGCACCACTACCTGGGGCTGATGGCGGAGCGGCGCGGGGACATGAAGGAGGCGAAGAAGCGCTTCGGGAAGGCGCAGACGCTGATGCCGGAGGAGTTCCCGCCGCCGGTGGAGCTGTCCGAGGAGGAGTTCGACGGGGCGCTGGAGGCGGCGGTGAAGGCGCTGCCGGAGCACGTGAAGGGCTACCTGGAGAACGCCACGGTTTCGGTGGAGGACATTCCGTCGGACGAGGATCTCACGGGCCAGTCCCCTCCCCTGTCGCCGTGCATCCTGGGAGTGTTCCGAGGCACGCCGGTGGGCGAGCGCAGCGTGACGAATGCATACGATCACTTCCCGGCGGCGATCGTGCTGTACCAGAAGAACCTGGAGCGCTTCGCGAGGACGCGGGAGGAGCTCATCGAGCAGATCGGCATCACCGTGATGCACGAGGTGGGGCACTTGGTGGGGCTCGACGAGGATGACTTGTGGGAGCGCGGGCTGGACTGAGGCACAGGCAGCAAGAGCGCCGTTGACGACATCCGGTCGACGGGGCGGTAGATTCGAAGATGGTAGGGCCTCCGGATCTGGTGGCCGGCCCGGTCTTCAAAACCGGTGAGGGGCCGTGAGAGCGGTCCCTGGTGAGTTCGATTCTCATGCCCTACCGCCACCTTTTTCCCTCTGAAATCGGACGTTTGCGGTTCGTCCTCGGTGTGGACTGAATCGTCCGGACGGGTGCGCAGGCGTTCAGTCGGTTACGCCCCTTTTACGTCCCTAGGGCTCCACGGCTTCGGGCACATGCATCTGTTTCGAGAGCGTGCTGCTGAGCAACCGCGCTGAACACCTACCCCAAGAACATGACGTAGACCCGCTGCTCAACGTGGGTCACTTCTCGTCGATGGTCACCGTTCCATCGCCGGAGAGAGAGAAGCTGATACTCGTCGTCTTGCCTGGCTTGGGCACTCTGAGCCTGCCCCGAGTCTGCCTGCTTCACCCAGAGCCTCAGGGCTGACTCGGTCAAGTCCAGGTCCTTGGCTACCTGGGGCAGCGACTTCGTCCCCTCTCTCACCAGCCGGACTGCCTCCGCCCTGAACTCGGGCGTGAAACTCCGCCTCTTCCTTCGTTCCATGGGACACATCCTCTCGTGTTTCGACTCATCTGGGGTGTCCACAAAATCGGGGCAGGCTCAGAGTGCCTGTTGGGAGGGGTAGCGCTCGTCGATGAGCCTGCGCAAGATGAACTCGACCGCGCGAATCCGCATACTCGCGCCGCGCTCGGTGAGCTCGGAAACGAGGGGCATCTCTACCTCGACCTCGGGGAACTTCTGGGCAAGCTGCTGTACTCTAGCTAGCAGCCGCAGGAGTGCCAACTAGGCGGTTCGGTCATCCTGCGCGCTCCCGGGCAGGGCCCGTTTCCGGCGGATGGCCTCATGCAGGGCCTCATCTAGCCGGGTGAAGGTGTCCGCATCGAGCTGCAGCTTCTCTAGGAGAACGACGAGGATGTGCCGCTGCTTCGCGCGCGTGAGCTCGAGTGAGACGTCGGTGAGCGCTGCGGTGGGGGGAGTTCGATTTGCGCGCGCGTGAAGAGGCGTGACAAGGCGCGCACCGCAGCCTGACTGACATCTTCGAGAGAAGACATGGTCCACTCATAATACGTCCAGGCACAGGTGGGCACTGCGTCGGTCACGGATGACTCAGGGCTTCTTGCGTACCGCCGCCCCACTGCCCAATCGCCTCGGCGTCGCCTTGGGCCGCTTCGCGTGCATCGGGTTGGAGGGCTTCACTCCCCATTTGAGGTCACTGAAGAGCTTGCGGTGATCCTCATCACTCTGAAGATTGCGCTCCTTCACCCAGGCCCACAGGGAGTTTGCAACCCAGGCCGTGCGTCGGACAACGTCCCTGACGAATTGAAAGTCGTCCAAGAGGCTAGAGGCCCTGCCATGCGCCACGGCACTCCGCCCCTCATAGATCTTCTTCATGAAGTAGTCATAAGCTTGCTTGCGCTCGTCTGGGTTGGAGTGCAGCAAGGCGTATCTCTCACCGAGGATCGCTCCGGGCCCTCCCCCGCTCTCCCCGAGAAGGGCTTCCAAGGCAATGCCTAGAGCCAGGATCGACTCATGCTCGCTCGATGACCAGTAAGCCCTGGCGTACCACTTCGCAGAGATCCGAAATCTCCTGGCGATAGGCCCTTGATCCGACATTACCGCCACGATGTTGGCCCGCCGCTCATCGTCCTGGAGAAGATCCTCCAGCGGCCATGGATCTTCTCCGTACCAGTAGTGCCGAGTTCCACCGGGCACACGTGACTGGATGTAGATGGAGGCGGCGAGCTCATTCAGGACAGGCTTGCAGGTCTTGCCAATGCTCTCAAGGGCATGTCGGTCTACTCGAAGCCCTCTGATTCCTGGGCGGAAGACATCTCCCCGCAGGCTGTAGAGCCCCCGAGACTCCAAATTGGGCTCGAACAGCAGGGACAGCTCGACGAGGTCTTCGAATACGGTCTCAGCGACTTTGTGGGCTCGTTCTCCTGCTGAAGGCACCACGACCGCTATGACGACGGGTGGCTCCCGCGAGGCATCCATCTCTGCAAGAGCGCTCTTTTCCCACCACCAGACACCGGCCTCCGCAAGAGAGACAGGGGAGCCATAGACGCCCTCCAGCGCAGTCATCCACTCACGACCCAGGCGTCCTAGCACAGCCTGACCGACGACCAAGGGGGGCCCCTTCCAGCCCACGTGGGAGACTGGGAACACGACGACCGTCGGTCCAGGGAGAGTCAGGCGCTCAAGTCGCTTCCCCAGCGCGTCTCGGACGAGTTGCTCATCAGCATCCATGGGGAGCGTCGCGACCATGGAAGCGACGACTCCCCAGACCTCCTTTTCGTCCCAGAGCGCCCGAAAAGAGGCCTGCTTGAGGAAGCTCTCGACGGCTGACTCAATTGCCTCCACGCCTCTTCGTGCGAAACGGACGACCCGCTTATCGTCGAATGGAATAACTGCCTGCGCTGAGTAGCGATGCGCTTGAGAGCACCAGCCGTAGACCCAAGGCTTCTCGCGCCCATATGGTTCTAGCGCTCTCTCGACCGCTGCACGCCAAAGGAGTTCGGCGGGAGTCTGCTCCTTCTGCTTCCCCATCATTGCCTCCCACAACTGCGGCTGGACGCAGTATGGAATGCGCTATACCAATTTCCGTCACCGTCGGCCTAGGCGGCCACAGGCGTCCGCCGCTTCTGCTCGTCGATGTGGCAGATGCCCACCTTGAACCCCAGCAACTCCAGCCGCTCCGCCGCGATGGTGAGGTTCAACAAGCTGAAGAACGGGAGTGACAGCGGCCACTGCGCCTGAGTGGCCCCCGTGATGATGGCGAAGATGATCTCGAACTCGCCCGGGACCGGCTTCACCAACGGATCTCCCAGCAACTGGGCGAGCGAGGGCCGCGCGCGCTTAACTCGCTCCTTCAGCGCCTTGCGGAACCCCGCGTCCTTCAGGAACACCTCCGCCGAGATTAGCCCCTGAGAGAAGAGATGGCTCAGGGTGGAGGAGCGCGTCTTGCGCTTGACGTGGATAAACTGTCGCTCGCTCGAGAAGAGGTCGCACGCCTCGACGCGGGTACGAGCCCCCGTGCACTGGATGAGCTTCTCGTCCAACAGCGCCAACGACCTGGAAGCCTGGCTGGCGAGCAGGTTGTACGCACCCTCCTTCTGGTTGGCGCGGGCGGTGGGGAGGCTCGGCATGTCCCGGGCGAGCCGCGCCGCCTTCTTCTCGATGTCGGTGACGAACAGCTTCTCGATGCGGAACCACTGGCCGCTGGACAGGACGTACAGCGCGTCCTCCAGGTCGAGTTCGAGCACGAGGCAGTTGTAGAACGGCCACCGCTCCACTTCGCGCGATGACTCGTCATAGACGGCCCGGATTGCGTAGCGCTTCAGGTCGTCGACGGTCAGCGTCAGGTCCGCTAGGCGCACCTGCTCGGAGGCGGCAATGGCGTGGAGGCACTCCTCAAGCTCCATGTCCGGGTGCATGTCCTGGCCCCGCTCGCCAGGGTAGTGGAACCCGGCCACCTCCTCCCACCCTACCATGTCGGGAGGCGCGAGATGGGCCTTCTCGAGCTTGCCGTCCTTCAAGAGCTGCAGCATCCGCTCGTTCAGGCGGTTCACCTGCGCGGAGTCCCGAATCGCCTGGATGTTGTCCACCCAGGGGAACGTCGTCAGGTAGTCCTGGCTCTCGAAAGCCTGCAGCAGCCGAGCGCACTTCTTCGGCAGGTTGGCGAAGGAGATGGTGCCGTTCAGGACCAGCGCGTCCTTGCCGGTGAAACGCTTCGCCAGCTCCAGATCACGAGGCTCGCCGGTGAAGGCACGCAGCAGATCGCGGGTGACGTCGACGCTGAAGGCGTCCAGCGAGGAGCCTCGGCTCACCTGGCGCCGGGTGTGAACGGTCAGCTCCTCGAAGGTGCGCAGGTCCACGCTGCGCAGCCGGGCCGGATCAGCCGTGTTCAGCGTCACCTTGAGGCCGAAGTCCAGCTCGAATGTCTCTGGCTTGAGCAGGTGCCGCCCCTGGCCGAAGGTCACGGCGAAGAGCCGGGAGCTGGACTGGATAAACAGCACGCCCGCCGGAACGCCCCCCGTAAGCGGCGGCAGCGGAGTGGAGGTGCCCTCCCGCAGGAAGTCGAACCACCGCGGCTCGTGCTCCACGGCGGGCGCCAGATAGAGGTGGCCCGCGTTGCCGAGCACGGGCACCGGGTGCTGGATGAGCGTGGCGGGTGACTTCAGCGCCTCCTCGGGCGTCTTGAAGCTCTTGCGCAAGAGCAAGAAGGTCAAGTTTCGCGTCTTCCCATTCCGCTTGATGCGTCCGGCTGGCATCCGAGCCCCTGGCGTCATGGGGCCCAACAGAAGTGGTCCCCGGTCCGTCCCTGAAGACGTCGAGCCTCTGGAGGCTCTGACAGGACCTGCCAGGGCCTTCTCACGGCAAGAATTCTAGTACTGCTCAGCGTCGAGCAGCGCCTTGATGGCCAGGAGGAGCGCGTGCGGATCTGTCGCCTGCTGGATGCGCTCCAGGTAGGGTGCGAAGAAACGCCGGGCACTGTCGAACGGGGGCACCCAACGCAGTCCCTCCTCCAACCACTGCCGAGCGAGCACGGGATCCCCTTGGCGCTCCAGTTCGCTCAAGGCGGCCTCCACCGAAACCAGCCCTCGGTGCCAAGCAAAGAGCGGATGCCCCTGCCGGATACCTCCCAAGGCAGCCCTCCGGACCTCATCCCGCTCCACGCGGCCTGGAAGCCGGCGGAGCCGCACCGCACCCCGCACACGCTCAAGCCCGATCCGGGGCCAGTCGAGAAGGCTCTCGGACACCGGCGAGGCTTGGAGCTGCTGTTCCAACCGCTCCCATGGAGCTGAACCACCCTCCCCGCGCAGAGCTCGGAGTTCGCCATTCCAGAGCGCGTAGTCCAGGAAGGCCCGGTTCAGAGACTGCGCCCCCGAAACGTGCGCATTCTTCTCGGCGTTGTGCCGCGTTCCCAGCGCATGCTCCTCACGGGCCTCCTTCAACCGGCCTGCCCTCATCAGCGCGTCGACGACGTAGGTGTGGTTCCGGCCGCAGCCGACGTCCTGGTTTTCATCGTAATGGTCACGCGCCCGGCGCAGTTGGCTCAGTCCCTCCTCCGGACGGCCCTGGCAGGAGAGAATCTGCCCCCGGGTGCTCTCCACGTTCACGAACTCGTCCGAGTTGCGGTCGCCCCCTGACTTTAGGGCGGTGGCGAGTTCCTGGAGCCCCTCCTCGAACTGGTACGTATCCCGATAGAAGACCGCCAAGTGATTGTGGATGACCAGCACATCATCGTGGCGCAATCGGGGGTTTTCGACCAGTGCCGCCGCCGCCTGCAGACACCTGTGAGCCTGCTCGATCTCATTGATATGGGTCCAGCAAGCTCCGGCCCGTGCCAGAGCTCTGCTTCGTACAGAGGGAATCTGCTCGGGCCAGTTCGCGAATCTCTCGAAACGATCCGCGAGTTGGGCCCATCCTCCAAACCCCATCAGATAGTCCTGCTCCAGGCGCTGGGCGACCGCTTTGATGTCCTGGCTCCGCACGCGGCGTTGCGCCGGATCATTCCAGTCATCGCCGAAGGCAGCCCGCAGGGCCTGCGGCGCCTCCTCCACCAGGAGCACACTCCTGCTGGGAGAGAGCTCTTCCGCGTTCGCACGAGGCCCGACGAGAAGGGCCCCCGCAGCCTCCACCTCCTGTACCTTGCTCGCGACCTCCTGCACCTTCCGAAGTGCCATTCCTTGGCTGGGACGACCCAGGACGCCCGTGAAGACCTGCCCCGTTCGAACGGCTCGCCCCGAGAGCAGAGACCACGTCGCGATGAGCGCCGCCAACCCAAGCGATCTCCCCTCTACGGTCAGCGAGCCATCCAACGGCGCCCCATCGATCTGTCCCACCTGGAAATGGAACGATCTCCGGGGATCGCGAACATCGAACAGCTCGTAGAGGGATAGCGCCATCGCAGCCCCGTCATAGAGGCCATCCACGGCGTCGCTTCGCAGCCCCGCAGGAGTTGGAGGCATCGGATCCCGGTCGACGTCGACCAGGGCCACCTCGACGAGGACCAAGGCGGCCTCGCCGGGTTCCGCCAGAGCAATGGCCCCCAAAGCTTGGCCGGGCGGTACCGGCGTCAGCTCAAGCGCTGGAGGTACCAGTGCCCGGAGGCGGACCTCCAGCGCCTCCGAAGCCCAGACCGGCCAGCGCCAGGAGAGCCGTGACTCGAGCCGGTGACGAAAGAAGGGTGAGCCCGGAGACTTCTCGCACTCCTCGATGGCTCGCTCGACCGAAGCGCGGAGTGGCGCGCAATGAATCATGCGTGCGGGTCATCCAACCGAAAGCGTTGAATCTCTCCGTTACAGCGGACCTCCACTTCACCCGCTCGCGTCTCCGCAGCCAGAAGTCTCTTCTCGGACCATGTATGCTCCACCGCAGTGCCGAGGAAGCCATCTCCTTCTCGTGGAGAGACCCGGTACAAGAAGAGCACCCAGCCACCCGCCCTCTTCTGCGCAAAGAGCTGGCTGCCATCCGAGAACGAGAAGATCTCATCCTCGGCTCCCGGATCCTCGTAGCGCGCCTGAAGCTGGTCCTGAGCTGCCGCAGCTCTCCGCTCCCTGGGCCGCGCGGCATGGGCACCGTTGCGCAGCATTCGAAAGACAGAAAGTGGCACGATGGCAGGAGCCTCGAAGATCTCGAGGTCGGCCAGGATGGCGTCATACCGTTCGCGAAGTTTCGGATCGACCTTCAGGGCCAGAGCCACCCGACGCTCCAGACTCTCGTCAACGGTTCCGAGCGCCACCTGGGTCAGGTCGTCTTCGGAGAGCGGCTCGCTGAAGGCGAAGGTCGCGTTCATGCTCGGGTCAACCTCAACTGAGTCAGGCACCCAATTCCAGCCAGAGTCCGGGAGCAGACTCGCGGCCAGGGTCTCTTCCTTGAGCCAGCTCACGGCCTCCAACGCCTCGGGATGTGCTTGAAGAAAGGCATCGAGTTCAGTCAGGCGTCTCCTCACCTCTCGCGCCAGCTCTTCCCACTGCACCGCCTCCAGCGCTCGAGCCCTTATCCAGCAATGATCCCGAGCATTGAGCACTGAAGCAATCGCTCGCTCCGCAGCATTTACCGGATAACCGCTCCCACTCAGGTAAGCTCGCGCCTCATCAAACCGTGCGCGCAAGCGTTCAGTGCCCGGATACAACACGGCATCCACCAACTGACTCACCACAAACCGGCGCAAGCTCTCGTCCGCCTCCACATCCCCTCCGCCACTCAGAGCGTGATTGCCGCGGGCTAGCAGCGCTGCCGCGAGTCCTTCTCTCTCCAGCTCGGAAGGACTCTCCATCAACCCGGAGAAGATCTGCTTCCACTCCATACTTCCTTGGTTCGTCGCACTCACCTCAAGACCCCCCAAGCTAACGGCGAGTGAACCTTCATCCCCCCAGAGACCGCTTGGGTATCATTCACAATCCGGATCCAACGGCTCTTCAGCGTCTTCGGTCCCAGCGTGGACTCACCCGTGACCAAGGCTGAAAAGGCCGTACAGACCGAGAGAGCCTGGCACTCCCCTTTGGCAATCACGGTCGTGCCTGCATCATCCAGGAAATGCATGACAGTGTTCTGCTCAGTCCCGAGATGGACATGCCTGGCATGTTTAATAAAGCCCGTGGCACGCACCACCTCACAAGACAGTTCCATGTAACGCTCACGCAAAGGGGCCAGCAAACGGATGCACTCTGCTCGCGCCGAGCGAGAGAGCCCCGCATGGAGAGCAATGGGCCGCTCGAAATCCGGGTCGGCGTCTTCCGCAAGGCGTTTCCACGCGACGCAGTTCAGCTTCTCCAGCCGAGCCAGGATGTCTTCACGGGCAATCGGTATCTGAAGCAGGTTCGACCAGCGGGCCACGGCCTCCGCCCCACCTCCCCCGACTCCGAGCACATGCTTGATCAAATGAAGATCCACGTTCTGGATCCACGTAAAGCCTCTCAATACCCAGACAGGCTCATCCCTGTCCGGCGTGATCTCGAAGCGCCGGGAGAGATCCAGCAACCGCGAGCGCGCATCGAACCACTCGGCGCGGCGAACATGCTCACACAGAGCCACCAACAACGTCTCTCTGACACGCCCAGACCAGAAAGAGAAGTCGACGTCCTTGAAAGGATTCACCTGACCCGCGAGGACCCTGGCCTCGGAGCCATGCTCGTCCTCGAAGTGGGCCACCGGCGTGGCCGGGGTGAGGGATTTGTGAGTGATTGCCTCGGGGGCAAGACCGATGAATCGCACCTTCATGTCTTCCTCCGCTTCAGCGGTTCGGCCAGCATCTTGGCGAGGTTCTCGAGGACTTCCCTCACATCCGCGTCTTTGACCTGCGTCTGCGCGTACTGCGCCCCCACCATCAACGCCCTGCCCCCTCGCTTCACCCACTGCGAGACGCGGTCCTGGATCTGCTTCCGCGTCCCTGACTCTCCCAGGGAGACCCCCACATCGAGGGTCGGCTCCTGGTGCCATCTCACCCGCTCGAACGTATGCAGCTGCTTGTTTAACTCCGGCAGGGTGAGCCCCACCTGTAAATGCCGTGCCTGCTCGAAGTACGGCCTGGGCGCCTGCTCCCGGATGATCTGGCGGATGCCCTGCCTAGCCGCCTCCAGTGCGCGCATGCGGGCCTCCCGTCCCAGGTGCTTCTCGGGAGGCTCCTCCGGGGCCTCCTCCGGAAGCTCCTCGACCAGTTCCAGTTGAGGCCGCCGCTGCTTCTGGCGGACCCAGTCCTGGAACCGGCTCTCCCGAACGCTCCGGACCCAGTTGAACGTCTCCGCAGCCCCCCGCTCTGGATCCCGGTTGTCCAGCCCCTTACACTTGGGCAGCCAGCGGCAGACCTCGGACACGATATGGTTGGCGAGTTCCTCCGCGTCTCGCAACTCCAGGCGATGTCGGCCCACTAACCACATGTGCACCCAAGGAAAAAGCAGCTTATACAAGGTTGCCTGCGCTTCCCAGCATTGAGGCTGGTCGCGGAAGTACCTCAGCGCCTCCCAGAGCCGCCGGACGATCTGGGCGGCGGGTGGACAACCTTGCGCGTTGCCTCCCCCACTCGTGGAATCAGGGTTCAGGGGTGCGCCTCCTTCCAAGGGCAGCCGTGTACGCTACCACTCTGGTTCAGCCATGGCTTCTTCCGGGAGAGAAGACTCCACTTCACCGGACATCTGACCCAGCCTGGCTGGCCCCCGGACAGGTCGCCTTGCCGGTCCGCTCTGACAGAAGGGGTGTTGGCGGCCGTCGGTACATGGCGGGTCTTCTCCCACTTCACCTAGAGTCGGGAGCTACGGCCCCCCGGAGGCAACCCGGGGCGGCTGGAAGGAGCATGCGAGCATGAGCGGGAGCAGGTCGGGCAACCCTCCTCGAAGTCCCAGTGGCCCCAAGCGAGGGGCCCTGCCCCCGATGCCCCCCCTGTTCACCTTGGTGGACAAGCACGCTCCGTCCCCCCTGCAGGAGCCGCTCAGTTCCTCCTTCGCTCCGCTAAAGCCAGATGGCCCGCTCCCCCCCTGGGTCACGGCGCAATTCGTCACCCTGGTGTACCGGCATGCCCAGTTGTGGCCTGCTCGCGTCCTGCGGTCCGTGAGCATTACGCCCGGGCCGGACACGGACCTGTCGCTTCGTCAGCATCTGGATGATGCGGCGTTCCGCGAGAAGCTCAACTCCATCAAGGTGCAGAACCAAAAGGGTCAGCCCCGCTCCGCTGCCTTTCATGAAGTGCTCTACAGCTATCTCAAGAAGGTCCGGGGCGCCGCCCTCCATCAGTCCGTCATCCGGCATGCAGAGATCCAGGACCCGGTTACCAAATACAAGCTCTTCCTCGACCCTGCAAAGTTTCGCGAGGAGATCAATCGCTTCCAGCCCAAACAGGGTCCCGTCCTTATCAAGCCCCAAAGCCAAGAAGAAACCCTGGCGCTGTATGTCCTTGCCTTTGGCCTCCTCCAGCCTGAGAGCGCCGCGAACTTCGTCCAATCCCTGCTCCAGCTGGGAAGCAGCTTCGCGGAGCTGTTCGCGGTGCAATTCCATTCCGCTCCTGCCTCGCCAGCTCCCGCCATTACCGACGACCCTACCCCGCAGACGGTAGTCCTGGACGCCACTCCCTCCGCGTCTGTCTTGACAGCCCCGGCTGCCCCACCGGCCGCTGTCGTGCCGGTCTCACCTGCCGAGACAGTCTCCACGGCCCCGGCTCCCGCTGAGATGGGCTCGCCGGCGGAGCAGTCCCCCACCGGAAAGCCTGTGGGTCCCCTGGCGACGGCTCCCCAGGAGGAGGAGCCTCCCGTTCCTTACCGCCCTGCGCCCGGCGCGGGGATGCCCGTTCCCAAGCCTGAGCGAACGGATGACGAGCACTGGCAGGTGATCGAGTCCTGCGCCTCGGAGCTGCTGACCGCGTATGAGGATCTCCGCCAGTGCTCCGAGTTGTACGATCAGCTCCGTCGGCAACAAGAAGAGCACTACACCGCCATGGACGAGGAGGGCATCCAGGCGGCCCAGGCGCAGATCACCCAGCTCATCCCCAGGCGCCGCGCCGCGGGCGAGCGGGTGAAGACCGCCTGCGATGGGCTCGACGAGCAGCTCCTGCGGCTGCGCAAGGTCCTCGAGTCGGAAGGTGCCGCCTCGCCGGGTGAGCTGCTAAACCAGCTTCAGGGGCTCTCGGGTCAGGCCCGGACGTCCCAGAGCGTGGACGTGGCGCATGCGCTTCGGCGGTGCGCCTCCGACGTGCGCCGGGAACTCCGTGAGGCGCGCGGCCAGGCGCTGCGAGACCTGGAGGCCCAGGTCAGGGAGACCTGTGACCAGCTCGCGGCGCTCGGGGAGCCGGCCACCGAGACCCTATCGTTCCTCGAAGCGCGGCCCTACCTAGACCGGCCCCTGGATCACGCCCAGAACCGGCTGAGGAACGAGCTGGCACTGCTGAAGAGCCGCATCGCCGAGCGCGAGCAGCAGCTCGCGGCCCAGTCCCTGGAGTCCCTCGAGCAGCAGCTCACCACCGGCAAGGACACCACGGCCGAGGAGCTGGAGAACCTCGCGAAGCTGCTGGAGCAGGCGGCCGAGATGGAGGACCGGTCCCGGCTCGTGGAGCTGGGGCGGCAGCTTGCCCAGAGCATCGCCGTGGCCCAGCTTCCGTTCAACACGGCCTTCGGGCTCTGGCGCCACGTCGTGCGCTGCTTCTGGGAGGGCACCTCCGCAGCCTCCCGGCTCGAGTCCGTCGTCGACTCGCTTCCGCCTCCGTCGTCCGCGAGCCCTCAGGACCTGCTCGCCAAGGTTCAGTTGCTGCTCATCGATGCGCGCCTCGCGGAGGAGGAACCCTCAGAGTTCTGGCCCGTCCTTGAGAAGCTGAGGGCCCACGAGCAGCCCGCCTGGGCACAGGCCTTCTTCACCCTGCTTTGGAAGGCCCCTTCCCCCGCCGCCCTGGCCCGCTGGTGGCTGCTCTTCCCCAAGGCGAGCGTCGACCCGGCCCAGGTGGAGAAGGTTGCCGCTGCGCTTCCAGAGGTGGAGGCCTATGCGGTGCGCTGCTGGGCCGCAGAGCGGGTCCCCCACACGGTGCGCCTCGGCCTCCATCCGCTGCTGCCCCGCTGGCTGCGACGCTGGAAAGGGTGTCCATCGCCCCAGGTGGTCCGCCAAGCGTTCGAGTTCGCGGAGGTGGGTCACGATCCCGCCGCCGATGCACTGCTGGCCGTCCTTTCGGTCCTGACCGATGAGACCTCCTTGCTCTACCAGGGGGTGCTGGATCGGCTCCGGGCCGACGGCTTCGAGACTCTCGCGGAGCACCTGGAGACCTACCTCCTGACCAACAGGACCGAGCTCGCCAGCCTCTTGGAGCGCCACCGTCAAAGACGCGAGGCCACTGCGCTTCTGGACTCGATTGGGGATCAACGCAACCCAGGGGGTGGGCCCGCTTTCGAGGCCTGGAGCTCGTCCATCCTGCCCCAGCTCAATGCCCTGCGGATGCATCTCAGTCAACCCACGCACCGGGCGGACGCCGAGAGAGAGCTGGCCAGTCTCAAGCCCAAGCGTGTCCTGGATCTCGCCTGCGCTGAGGTCGACATCCCGGGCGTCAACCCGAAGGCGGAGGTAAAGATCACCGAGTGGATCGAGACTTATAAGCGCTACCTGCCCATCGCGACCCGGCCCCCGGTGGATCTGCCGGCCAGCTTCCTATCACCGAACCTCGACGCCGGCATGATGCGAGACACGGACCGGCTGGCACGCCTGGGACAGCTGGGCACGATCGCCTGCGAGTACCTGGGGCCGCTGCTGGAGGAGCCCACGCAGGTACTCACGGCGGTGGAGGGGCCCTCCTTCGAAGAGGAGGCCCGGAAGATTTTCGGAGAGGAAGTGAGCAGGCCCATGCTCCGGTGGCGCTTCCAGCTCTCCACAGGCCCAGACTGGCCTGCCCGCGCGGGTGAAGATGTCCTGGAGGAACTCGCGGGCCTGCTCAAGCCCCGGGAAGTCGCTGCGCGCTACCTCGCGCAGCGCAGATTGGATCTTGCCGAGCAGCTGAGCACTCTCCTCGGCCCTGCGGACCGGGAGGCGGTGAATGCCGAGGTTCAGGCCGCGCTCAAGCAGGCCCGCGAGGACACCGAGGCAGTGCTGCAGAGCCTGCTGCGAGAACCCCTTGAGCAGGCCCTGCGCGAGGGCGCCCAGGACGATGCAGCGCTGGGCCAGCGGATGCGGACGCTGCTGGACCAGACCTCCCAACTCCTCCAGGCCTTGCCGGGCCTGCCTGTATCCCAGGC
Organism: Hyalangium gracile; assembly: GCF_020103725.1. Taxonomy (NCBI): domain Bacteria; kingdom Pseudomonadati; phylum Myxococcota; class Myxococcia; order Myxococcales; family Archangiaceae; genus Hyalangium; species Hyalangium gracile. The sequence continues at coordinate 549,866 of NZ_JAHXBG010000005.1, forward strand.
GGAAGAGACCTCCTCCCAGTTGCTGGAAGAGACTGATGCCGCGATCAAGGATTGGGAGGCGTTCACCAAGAAACGGCGCCAGGAGATCCACGAGCCACTCCGGCGCGCCCTGGATTCCTTCCTCCATGGCAAGCCCGTGGAGGGCGGTTCCATCCTGGCGCAGGCCCTGGAGGCGGCGCTCGCGAACAACCTGTCGGAGGCTCGCCGCTCCATCTCCCTGCTGTCTCTGCCGAAGGACCACCCGCTCCGCGCCAACCTCTCCTTCCGTCAGCCGGTCTCCCCATCCGTCCGCGCCCAGCGCATCCGGCCCGCCCAGCCCGTGGAGCCCGGCGCCCTCAGCCGCTTCACACGGCAGAGCTGGGATCGGGCGGAGGTCCCGCCCGGCTTCAGCCCTGTGAGCCTGCTTTCCGCCGGGTTGATGCAGCCCCACGAGTGGCAATTGGCGCTGCTACGCAGCGCGAAGAAGCGGTACGCCGACAAGGGCGAGTGGCGCCCGCTCCTGGCGCGCTGGGCCCTGGAGGAGGGGTTGGCCCAGGCCCGGGATCGCGGCTTCGGCAGGGCCTGGGAGTACGCACGGGACGCGACGCTGCTGCTCGCGAGCGAGCCGGACTCCGAGGATACGCGCTGGACCATGGACGAGGTGCTGTCGCTGTGGCTCGCTGCCCGGCTCGAGGGCAGCCACCTAGCGCGAGCGCGCGAGCCCCTGTCCTGGAGCGAGCTGCGCAACCACCTCCAGATCGCCTTCCTCGTGCGCTGTTTCGTGGAGTACCGCGGGCTGGACGTGTTGAGCGAGGTCGCCGTCGAGGTGAGTGGCATCGGGGGCTTGGCGCTCTCCCGCTTGCTGGCGCCGATCGGTGAGAACGAGCACCACCTGCGGGGGCTGCTGCTGCGAGAGGTCATCCGCGGAGGCACCTCTCTCAGCCACGCCCGCCTCGTGGTGATCGTGGACCTGTTTCTGCCGTGGCTCTCTTCCGAGCGCGCGGCTCGGCTCGAGGAGCTCCTCTCCCAGTGGAGCGGGGCGGGGCTGCTTCACTCCAGCGAGGAGCGCTTGCCCCAGACAGTCCGGTTCCTGCAGGAGGCGGGCGTTCCCCCCGAGCTCCGCTCCCGCTTCGAGGAGGCCTTCCACCAACGCATGCTCAGCCAACGCACGCAGCCCGCTGACACCCGGTTCTCCTGCAACCTGACCACCTCCCTCATCTACCTCTCCTCGGCGGAGGAGTCCCCGGAGGGCATCCAGCTCGTGGCTGACGTGGCGTACCGCGGAGGCCTGGAGAACGCTCCCGACCTGAAGCTGGCCATCAGCCTGGAGCACCCCACCCTGACTGTCGAGTCCGTGCACAAGATCCAGGAGGTGGGACTGCTGCGCCCCGACGATGTGAAGGACATCGTCTTCCCCGTGGTCTCGCTACCAGGCAACGCCCGGGGCGCGGAGGCCTCGAACGCCCTGGTGACCCTCCTGCTCTACCGGGAGGACGCCCGCGGCAAGAGCGAGCAGATCTCCCGCCGCAAGTTCTCGGTGAACGTCGCGGCGAGCTATCCCCATCAGGACGCACCCACGCCCTACATTACCGGCAAGTGCATCAACGAGCTCTCCATGTTCAAGGGGCGCAACAAGGAAGTGGAGGAAATCCTCGACAAGCTCCATGGCGAGCACGTGGACAACTTCGTCCTCATCTATGGCATGCGCCGCATCGGCAAGTCGTCACTGCTCCAGAGGCTGAGCCTCGATGCCCGCTTCCGGAAGTATTACGAGATGGTGCACCTGGACCTTGAGCTGCACCTCAAGTCGGATGACACGCCCGCCACCCTGCTGCAGAAATTTGCCAGCCACATCCGCGAGGAGATTGCCGATCCGCAGGCCCGCGCGCTGGACGCGACGCTCCGGAATGAGGATTGCTACAAGGGCTTCCACAAGTACTTGGAGGGGATCAGCAAGGTGCTCGCGCCCAAGAAGCGGCTGCTGCTGCTCTTCGACGAGTTTCAGATGCTGTTCGTCAAAGAGTACCAGGCGCGCTACGAGGATCTGATCAAGACGCTGCGCCACTGGATCCAGTACCTGACGGTGGGCTTTGTGGTGGCGGGCACCTATGAGCTGAAGAGCGCCACGCTAGGTCCCGGCCAGCGGCTCTTCCAGCTCGGGCTCCCGGTGGAGCTCAAGGCCCTAGACGAGAAGGCGGCGCGCGAGCTGATCCGGGATCCCGTAGCCAACTACTTCCATGTCACCGGCCCCGCCGCCCAGCTCATCCTCGAGGAGACGGACCGGCTGCCCAACCTCATCCAGATCGTCTGTCACCAGCTCTTCCTGCACATGCGCGAACGGCAACAGACGGTGGCCACCCACCGGGACGTGCTCGACGTGCTCCAAGCCGTCTCCCGGAGCGATGAGCATTTTTCCTTCCTGCTCAACCCCGCAGGCGCCGAGCCGCTGCGCAAGGTGGTGATCCGGGCGCTCGCCGAGCTGGGCGTGGACGAGAAGCGCGGCACGACCGAGGAGATCCGGGATCACCTGCAGAGCCACGGCTATGGCAAGGCCCTGGATGGACAGGCCCTGGATGAGTGTCTGCAGTGGCTGAGCGAGCACAACCTCACGTTCAACTGGAAGGGGGAGCTCCGCTTGCGCCCGGCCCTGCTAGCCCGGCATGTCCTTCAGCGCAAGGAGTACCAGCTATGAACGAGAGTTCCCTCGCGCAGCCCTTCGCCTGCCGGACCGCGCTGCCGCCGGGTGCCCCTTCCTTCGCGGGCCACCGGCGACTGAAGAAGTTGCTGGCGACGTTAGGCGGCGTGCAGACCAACTCCGTCTCCGTCGTCGGGCCCCGCCAGAGTGGCCGCTCCAGCTTGCTCCAGCAGCTGTCGTACCCGCCGAACCTGCAGCTGGCGCTCAAGGATGCCGTCATCGTCCAGGCCAGCTTCCGCGACCACCGCGGCGAGCCCCAGGGCGCCATCCGGTATCTCATCAACCAGGTGGCGGAAGCCCTCGATGCGAGGGGACTTCCCCCCCAGTCCGTCCGGGGCGCCGAGTCGATGGTCGACGCAGTGAAGCAGGCGCTGCTGGTATTCCCCGGGCGGCTCATCATCGTCATCGACGACTTCGAGGCAGTGGGCTCGGACCTGCAGCGTGATCACCAGAGCGATCTGCGGCAGGCCGTCTACAACCAGACGCGCGCGGGCTACGTGGTGGCCAGCCGCCTACCCCTCACGCAGTGCCTGCAGGAGTGGAACGATGACATGAGCGACTTCGCGCCCATCCTGACGACGATCCCCGGCCTGCTCGCGCCGCTGAACCGCCGGGAGATCCAGGAGCTGGTGCAGAAGGCGCTCGGGCTTCCCCCCGAGTCTGCGCAACCGGAGCTCATCGCGCGCTTCGTCCACGAGCGGGTGGGAGGGTTCTGCCTCTGGGTCCACCAAGTGCTCGGCATCCTGTTCCTCGAGGAGCTCCTCGGCTCCCGGGAGCTGGAACAGAGTGAGTTGAAGCGGGAGGAGATCGACGCGCTGATCCTCCAGGGGCTCCAGCAGGATTGGAGCAGTGCGTATCGCCGCCTGTCTCCCGAAGCCCGGGACGTCCTGGGGCAGCCAGGGGAGGCTTCGGATTGGACCTTGGAAGAGCTCCAGGTGGCGGGCTGGTCCGCCCCCGACTTGAGGAATGGGTTCAAGCCGGCCGGGCTGCTGCTGGATCGATGGCTGCGAGAGCGCCGCTGGGAGCGCGACCCGCCCCTGACAGCCCGCAGGGAGTCAGAGGATCTCTACGAGCAGCTCGTGAGTGCCGTGGGCGAGCTGAACACACGCAACCAACGCTTGCGGCACAGGCCCAAGGAACTCGTCATCCGTCCGGACGTCTTCTACACCGCTCAAGATCTTCCCTTCCTACGCAGGAAGGTGACGAGTCCCGAGAACTTCGGGCGGTTCGTCCTGTCGCTCGCGCGCCTGCTCTACGATGGGACCGGCGGGGCCACCGAGAAGAAGAAGCTCCCCCCTGCCTGCTACGAGAACCCGGACTGTATCGTCCGGCAGGTGATGACCCTGCGAAACACTTGGGTCCACCTGGGGCACCCCGATGAACAGGTCCACGAGCGAAACCAGGAGTCCGCGACCGCCATCTACCAGCGCTATATCGGGACCCTGGATCCGCGGACTCCCGACGAGTTCGGACGCCTAGCGGACGCCCTGCTGCAGGAGACCATTCGCTTCATCGGGGCGCTCACCCAGGTGTGCCCGTTCGCCGAGGGACTGAAGATCGAGCCGCTCCTCCTCAAGGGCACAGCCCTCCCCTGACAGGAGGGCGACGGCTTTACTGCATCTATAAGTAAGAAGGAGCAGACTCCGCGACAGGATGGGGTCGGCCTGCTGCGCAGGACGTTCGCACTGGACGTCCTCGCCTATACCGGGTGTGGAGACAGGCGCCGGGTGTTGGCGTACATGACAGTGCCGTCATCGGCCGTCCCTAGGAGCTTGTCGGAGAACCTGGTGGGTAGTGCTTCCCCCGTAGGACGCGGTGTGGTTGAAAGGGGTCATGAGCCGATGCCCGACGATGCCCCCTGCCGAGCAGAGCCCGCTGTTGGAAGTGCCCGCCCGCCAGAAGCCTGCGGGAGCTGAGGAAGGAAGCGGTGGGGCCGGGCGCTTCGAGTCCCCGAGGCCGTTGCGTGCCTGGCAGCCGGAGCAGGGGCAATTGCTGCCGCAGTACACGCGAGAAGCGCTGGGAGAGGAGCACCTGGCGTGCTTCTTCGCGGATTTGGTTCGGGTGCTGGACTTCAGCCCCATCCTCAAGGGGTACACGAAAGAATGCGGCCAGCCGCCCTACCACCCGGTGATGATGACGCTGCTGTTGATGTACGCGTACGCGCGGGGAGTCACGAGCAGCCGAGAGATAGAGCGGCGGTGCGAGACGGACCTAGCCTTCCGCTATCTGGCGGGAGGAGAGCGGCCGGACCACGACACGCTGTGCACCTTCCGGGTGAGGCACCTGGCAGCGTTCGGAGCGCTGTTCGTCGACACGCTGAGAGGGTGTTGAGGCAAGGCAGTCAGGCAAGGCGGCCCAGCATCAGTCGGATCATCCCCAGGTAGACGAACGCTTCGCAGGAATCCTCCTTCCGCTCGTAGTCCTTGCTCAGGCGGCGCTCTCGGCTCAGCCACGCCAGCGTCCGCTCCACGATCCAGCGCTTGGGTTGGACGACGAACCCTCGGTCCTGGTCCGAACGCTTCACGATCTCCACCTCGATGCCGGTCTGCTGAGCGATGCGCTCGACCCGAGGCCCTTCATAGGCGCTGTCAGCCCACGTCTTCTTCAGCAGAGGGAACTGCTCGCTGGCCAGCGGCAACACGGCACCCGTCGCATCCCGAGCCTGAACATCGGCCGTCGTTATCCACGCCACCAGCAGCAGGCCCAGGGTATCCACCAGGATGTGCCGCTTGCGGCCCTTCACCTTCGTGAAGAAGAAGGGCATGAAGCAGCCCTGGTGTCTGGCCACCAGCCTGAGTGGGGCGAGCGCCGCTCAGGTGGTG